>CAZWJZ010000027.1:0-3678 GCA_964634665.1 uncultured bacterium
AGGTAGCTGCTTTTAACTTAAGCGCTGCTCTATTGACAATAAACCTAGCAGAAGATTCAAACAAAACGTCAACCTCTTCTAAATGATTCGCTTTTAAAGTACTACCTGTTTGTACAATGTCAACCACCGCGTCAGCCAAACCTGTAAGGCACGCTAACTCAACATTACCTGAAAGCTTAATGACCTCAGCGTTACTGCCTTTCTCACGCAAGTAAGCCTGCGAAACCTTAGGAAATTTACTGGCAACCCGCCGCACATCCCCCTCAAAGCTTTTAGCCTTTATGAGTGACATGCGGCAAGCAGAAATCTTTAAATCAACAGGTTCATAAACATTTCGTTCAGACTCGAGTAAGACATCTTTACCCACAATGCCTGCGTCAGCGACACCTAATTCAACGTAAGTAGCTACATCTGCATTACGTGTAACCAAAATGCGCACAAATTCTGAGTCATGCGTTAAGGCGCGATCATCTTCAGATAAGCTAAGTACCAAGCCAGCTTCTTTCAGTAGCGCCATGCCATCTTGTAAAACACGCCCTTTAGGTAAAGCTAGTACCAGCTTATCCACGGCTTAACTCCAAAATCTCTAGATAGGCTTCTGGTACATCTTTATCAAGCAAAGGCTCGAGTCCTTGGGGGGTCAG
Organism: uncultured bacterium; assembly: GCA_964634665.1. Taxonomy (GTDB): domain Bacteria; phylum Deinococcota; class Deinococci; order Deinococcales; family Trueperaceae; genus JAHEBB01. Next base: position 645 of record CAZWJZ010000027.1, read on the forward strand.
TAAAAAAGGAATGCCTTTGGCTTTAGCGTAAGCTTTAACTTGACTTAAGTCTTTATGCACAGCTCTTTCAACCCAGACACCTGCTTTACGTAAAGCCCTTGCTGGAATGTCATCTGTAGTTATGACATCTGCTAAACTTCGCTCATTTTTTTGTGAAAGTGCATTTAAGAGTCGCTCTAGACCAATAGCAAAACCTGCAGCAAAAGGTAGTAACGCCCCGTCATAACGGCCACCACCCAGTAGAGCTTGACCAAAATCAAACGTATAAGCCCTAAAAGTAATACCTGTGTAGTAACTCAGGCGGCGCGCCATGCCTAAGTCAAGCATTAACTCGCTACTGTTTTCAAATTCAGCTAAGACTTCTTCTAAGTGATCTAGTTTGGCTTGCGCTTCGGGCCACGGTGCAACACTGCGCACTTCTTTAAGCAAGCTAACCTCACCATATAAATCAGGAATGCTAAGCAAAGCCTTACGCAAGTCAGGCGCAAGCTTTAAAGCGTTAAGCAAACTCAACACCATGGCTTGATCTTTACGGTCAATAGCGTCTGCCAAAACGGTTTGCTCTGAACTAGGAATATCAGCTAAGTCAAAAAGCACCTGCACAAAGCCAGGGTTACCTAGTTCAACGCGGGGTACTAAGCCCACGGCCCGCACTGATTCACGGGCTAAGTGAATCAGTTCTGCATCTGCCAGTGCGTTTGAAACACCTATTAACTCTAAACCCAGTTGCGTAAACTCACGAGTTCTAGCAACATCAGGGTTTTTAACTGCCAAATGCAAATGCCCTGCATACTGAAACCTAAGCGGAGCAGGCTCATCATTAAAGTGAAGATGTACTAAAGATGAAATAGCAGTTGTAAAGTCAGAGCGTAAACTAAGCACACCACTATCACGGTCACTCAACTTAAAAGAATCATTAGCACGAGGATGCGACGGGTCATACTGCTCTAAAAGAGGCGTATCAACTCGAGCGTAACCCCAACTGTCATACATAGCTTGCAGCCTAGCTATAAGCTGCGTGCGTTGGCTTGCTTCTGGCGGAAGCACAAAACGGGTACCTTCTGGGGGTGCAATCATTCTAATTTAACTTACTCCATTGTGGCTTTAGTGAATCTTTAATTTGTTTATTGATCTTCACTGCAACATGCCTTTACTTAGTTAACTACTTTTACCTGTTTAGTGTTCATGCAGCAGTCATTCTATTACGTTTAAGCTGCGTCAAGTTGCAGACATTACTTCATAAGCTAACAACATGCCGAAACGCTATCCTAATACCAAAGCTAGCTTTTTTTAGTCAGCCTGCTGTCACGCACAAGCAAAGCTTAAAGAAAAACATGCCAGCTGAACAAATTAAGGCGCTTTTTGCCTTGCATCTACACGCGCGTAGCCCTGCAACATAGAATTTTCAATAGGTACAGCCTCCTCTAAAAACAGTAGCGACTGAATATCTTGCGTAGAAAACGAAACAGGCAAGCTTAAGCTTAACTCTTCACCCTCTTCAAGCTGATACTCTACTGATGGTTCAGAATCAACCGTCACCACAGTTTGACGCAAAGCCCGAATAAGCAAAACGCTTGACTCAAGCTCGAGTGCTAAATAAGGTGGATCTAGACTCTCAGAGACAATAGCGTTTTTAGCAAATTTGAGTTGAGAAGCTTGGGCTGCTGCTTGGCTTGCAGCTACTTGACCTAGTTCAGCTTCAGGCAGGGTAAGTTCAGACGGATTTTCAGCCACGCCGCCTTCAAAAGCGTCATCCATAGCGGCATCTGTACTTTCTTCAGACAGTAAACTAGTTCCTAAAGAAGACGCTGCCCTGTCATTTAAATCTGCCTCAATACTATTGGCGCTTTCCGTCATGCGGGGCGAAGCCGGCATGGCTGCTTCAGCCGCTGCAGCAGGCGCAGGCTGAACAAGGTCGGCATCTGCTTGCTCTAAAGGAGCCAGCACAGGCATGCTCTGCGTAGTGGGTTGAGGTGACAAAATTGACTTAGGGATAAACAGCAGCACCACAACCAAAGTAGCAACGGTTGCTGTTGCCATAAGAAACCTTCGAGAACTACTAATAGAAACACCCTCAAAGCGAGACTTAAAAGCTAAGCCCAAAGCCCCCCAAGCAAAGCGAACCTTAGCGGCAAAGCCCTCTATAAAGGCAAGTTCATAATACATATCATCAAGCCAAAGCTTCGTATCAGCCTTAGCAACAAAACGCCCGAAAGCCATCAGCAAAGCCAAAACAAAGTTCAACTTAGGTTTAGGATGCATCACTCAAACGCCTTACTACCAAGCTCATACTCATGCTCGAGTATCGCCCGATTTGCATACTGAGCACCTTTTGGGGTTAGCGCATAACTAATTCGGCAACGCCCCTCTATAATCTCAGCGGACTTCTCAACAAAGGCATCTTCATGCAAACGCTTCAACAAACCGTAAAGCGTGCCGGGTGCTAAATCTAAAGCCTTCATCATGTCATAACCATAAGCAGTTCTATCCAAAAGATACGCAAGTACCCTGACTTGCTGAGCAGATGGCATGCGTTGTCGCTTAACTGCCATAAGCCCTTAAAGAAAGTGTAAAGGAAGCTTGCATATTTATGATACTTAAGTCGATATATATGACATTTCCACAAATGGTTGCACCACCAAACCCTTTGTGCGACCTAGGGGAGTAAAAACAAAGCAACTCTGATGCAATCTCTATTGGAACTGCAAATAAATCCCAGCAGCCTTTAAACACAAAAAAAGCCTGCTGCCAAAAGCTGCTCAGAAAAAAGTAAAGACTACTCAAGCTAAAAAAGTATATCAAAGCTCATCTACATAAGCCTTCGCGTCACGCAACCCAAGCCCCGTAAGTGCCCTAACTTCACGTACAGCCTCAATGGTACTTTGCTTCTTAATAAGCCGTAAAGCTGACTCTAAATCTTCATTTAACGGCAAACTATAAAGCTCCGTCACGTCATCTTTCGCTAAAGACTCAACAAACAGCTTCGCCTCAGACAAACTCGAGCCTGTCAAGTCACGGTAGCGTTTTATGGCTT
>CAZWJZ010000027.1:3688-25197 GCA_964634665.1 uncultured bacterium
GGCTTGTATCTTCTGACCTTTGCTTATTAGCTCTTCAATATGGGCTATACCTGCACCCGAAATTTCTTTACTAGGTTTGGCTTTTTGGTTTTTTCTAGGAAGATTAATAAAGGCAAGTAAAAATAAAATGGCTCCTGTAATGATAAAGCCTCTATTTTGACTGTATGCTCCTAGGTAGCCTAAGCCAAACAAGCTAAATAGAATGGCGGCAAGAAAAAAAGCAATACGTGCCACGTTGCCTTCCCTTCTAGAAACCCGCTTCTAGTATAAGTGATAAAACTATGAGAGGTAATACTAAGCTGAATTATGACACGCTTAAATCAGCTTAGTATTCGTACTGAATTTCAGGGCAGTCTTGTCAAAAAGGATCATTAAACCAAAAGAAGAATGATTTTGACTTTTACAAAATCATTCTTCTTTTAAATAAGCTATTCACTTGAAGTTTAAAGAAGCCTCAAATGAGACTAACTTTTCAATTACTTATTTGCTAAAAACTTAGACAACTTACGTTGCGTATCACGAATAAACTGAGCCTCTTCAAAACTCAAAGACGGCACCACCTCAGTAGCTTCATCTAAACTCAAAGACAAAGAACTACAAGAACCCAGCAATTTATGCTTTGCAACCAACTCAGGCGTATAACGCTCGAGCTTGCATATGCCACGACAACGACTACAACGCACAGTAGATAAGTATTGCGCTTTAGGATTTTCAAGATCACAGTGAGGGCATCTAAAAATATACATAGCTGTATTGTGGGGCATAACTATACTCTCAATTAGGTTAGCTATCACAACCCAATGTAAAACTCGAGCTATTGCTTATAAAGGCTTAGCTCGAGTTTTGTTTTTGTTTTGCTCTAACGTTGAGCGCACCCATTGTTTAAAGCCATTAATGCTTTTATAACGTCATAAATGCTTAAGTCCAACTGTCTCGTTTTAAATCTAGGTAATCGCATTCTTCTTGGCTTAGTTTTAGGCTCATGGTGTCTATATTTTGCTGGAACTCTTGGGCGTTGCGGCAACCTACAAGTGCAAATAGGTTTAGGTTTTGGTTCATTATGTAAGCTATGGCAACTTGTGGAATGCTCAGGTTTTTTTCGTCTGCAAGGGTTTTGGTTCTATCTAGCCTTTGAAAGTTTTCTTCGTAGCAGTAGGAGTACACGCAGAGTTTGTCTAGGTATTCGGTAAAGGTATCTAGGTTATCTCTGTTGAATCTACCTGAAAAGAAGCCACCTGCTAGGCTTGACCATGTGAATAGGGGCATGTTGTTTTCTTTATAGTAAGCTCTAGCTTCTTCACCTTGCCTGCCACTAATGCTTATGCAACCAGACCATGGTTCTTTGAATTGTTCTGCTAAGCTAAAGTTTGGGCTGCTTGCCACGAAGGGTGTGAGCCCTTGAGCGTTTGCGTAGGCATTAGCTTCAGCTATGCGCTTGTGCGTCCAGTTTGAGCCACCAAAAGCGTGTATGCGGCCTGCTTCCTTGTGTTCGTTTAGGGTATCTACAATACCTTCTACGGGCACGCTTTCGTCATCTCGGTGAAGAATATAAAGGTCTAAGTGGTCAAACTTGAAGCGTGCTAATGAGTCATAAATGTCTGAGCTTATGTCAAACGGATTAACACGTTTGCGATCTTGGTTGTGGTGTGCACCTTTTGACAGTATGACAACTTGCTCACGTAAACCACGAGTATTAACCCATTTGCCTACAGCGCGTTCATTTGCACCACTGCCGTAAACATGAGCTGTATCGTAGGTAGTGCAGCCAAGCTCAAAAATGCTGTCTAAGAATTTAAATTCTTCAGCTTCATTTTCACCGTTTATGGCAACGGTGCCTTGTACAAGGCGCGATACTTTTTTGTCAATTCCTTTTATACTGCCGTAGTTCATGCTTTGTCTCCTGGGTAAACTAGGCCCCATTCGTTTCGTAGGGCATCTAGGGTTTTCATTATTTCTAAGGTTTCGTTTAGGGGCATAGTGTCAGACTCGAGCTTGCCTTGTCTTAGGCAGTTGTTAACTTCTAGAGCTTCGTAGTTATAGCCGTTTAGGGGGGTATTTATGTTTAAAATTTGGGGGTCTTGTCCGTTTATTTCTAGCTTCATAGTGGTGGGTTGCCACCAGCTTGCTTCTATAGTGATGCGTCCTTGGGTTCCTGTGATGATGGCTTCATGGAGCGTATTGAGCCTTATAGCTGTTGATAAGAGTGAAAGCTGCCCTTGTTCATGTTGAAAGAGCATAGCGGCTTCTTCATCTACCTGGGTTTCACCTAAGTTAGCAAAGCTTTTAATGTTTTTTGGTGCACCAAAAAGCTGATGCGCTAAAGCTACAGGGTAAATACCAACATCTAAGAGAGCACCACCACCAAGCTCCGGGTTAAAAAGGCGATGTTCTGGCATAACGCTTGACATGCGAAAACCAAAGTCTGCTTGCAACATGCGCACATCCCCTATGGCATTTTGAGCTATGAGTTCTGCAACTTTGCGCATGTGGGGTAAAAACCGAGTCCACATGGCTTCCATGAGAAATACTTTTTTCTCACGTGCAAAAGCAACCATCTCTTGTGCTTCTTTGAGGTTAAGCGCAAAAGGCTTTTCGCACAAGACAGCTTTACCGTGACTCAAGCAAAGCAGCGTGTGTTCTTTATGAAAGCTGTGTGGTGTTGCTACATAAATAGCGTCTACATGTTCATCTTCAACCAAAGCTTGATAACTTGTGTGCCTAACTGCTATGCCAAATTCATCTGCAAAAGCATCTGCACTTTGTTGACTTCTAGCACCAACTGCGTAAAGTTCACAATCTTTAAGGCCTTTTGCAAACTTACGCGCTATGCTACCCGCACCTAATACAGCCCAACGAATTATTTTCATTGTTAGAGTTTACCTTAAAAACGAATCCACAAAAGACTCGAGCGCATACCAAACTGAAATACCTAGCCCTAAACTAAGTAAAGGCATTAAGAAGAAAAGACTCGAGTGGCTTCGTTGAGCTAGTCCGAATTGTTTTGTTATGAGCTTAATAAGGTAGGGGCTGAAGAGCGTCAGGATGGGTATTAGAAAAGTAATTAAGATTGAGCTTATAAGTGTGATTCTTGCTAGGCCTTTGAGCAGCTGTTTCATAACCTTTTTAAGTTTATTTTTCTTTAAATTTGCAGTGTAACAATAGTGTAATAAAACTAGCGCATACTGTTTTTTAGAAAGCGTTTTACCCTTCCCTTCCTCCTTGCCTCCCTTTTTAGGGAGGTACTTTTTTGCCTACTCACTTTGCATTGTGTAGCATAATTTTGTGTCAAATTTGCAGTGTAACAATAGTGTAATAAAACTAGCGCATACTGTTTTTTAGAAAGCGTTTTACCCTTCCCTTCCTCCTTGCCTCCCTTTTTAGGGAGGTACTTTTTTGCCTTCTTAAAAAGCTTGACTTCTCAAAATACGCTCTAAAAGAAAGTTAACTACAAAATAAGATTAGCAAGATTTCTAAAAGGGCATACAGCCGTAGCAGCAACTAACTACTAACGTTTACACTTTAGCTTATGAAACTTTGTGTCTTTGACTTTGATTCAACCCTTATGGATGGCGAAACTATAGATATGCTAGCTCGAGCTGCTCATAAGCAAGCTGAGGTGAGCAAGATTACTGAGGCTGCCATGCTTGGTGAGCTTGATTTTTTTGAGGCGCTTAGTCGCCGTGTCAAGCTTTTAGAGGGTTTGGCTTACAGTGATGTTTTAAATATTTGTAAGACTTTGCCTCTTATGCCGGGTGCCAAAGAAGTCATTAGTAGCTTAAAAGATAGGGCTTATCAGGTTGTTATTTTTTCTGGTGGCTTTAGAGAAGCTACGAGTTTTCATGCTAAGGCGTTAGGGGCAGATGCTGATTTTGCCAACTTTTTACATGAAAAAGAGGGGCGCTTAACAGGTTTGCTAGGTGGCGAAATGATGACGGGAGATGCCAAAGGTAAACTTCTGCTTCGCTTGCAATCTTTACTCAACATAACCAAAGAAGCTACGGTTGCTGTGGGTGATGGTGCTAATGACTTGAGTATGTTTGCGCAAGCAGGTACAAAAATAGCGTTTTGTGCCAAACCCATTTTAAAAGAAGCTGCTGATTTTAGTATAGATACTAAAGATTTACGGTTAATTTTAAAGCATATTGCTTAAACAACTCGAGTGTTTAGGGTTAGTTTGAGTTGGCTGCGTATGGGATGACTGCGCCAGACTAGCCAGAGTACTTGCACTATGTTGCCTGTTATGAAGGCTACCAGTCCGACAAAGACACCTGAGTAGCTTTTGAGCATGACGCCTAGAAAAAGAAGCAGGCTGGTTGCTATGAGTGAAGCTAGTACTGATTCTGTGACGTAGCGGGTTTGTTTGTTAAAAACCAAAACGCCTTGGTAGAGATTTCTTAAGACCGATATGGCTGGCCATACGACTGCTAGCGCAAAGGCTGATAAGGCTAGTTCTGTTAGGGTTTCGTTTAGCCCTGCGATGGTTGCGAAGTACACGTGTGCAAAGGGTGTAAACGCGACAAGCCCTATAAGCATTGTTAAGGCTACACTCAAAATAAAGGCAAAGCGTTGCAATTCAGCAAAGCTAGCTTGTTTTTCTTTTAGAGCAGTTACGACAACTTCGTTATAGGCAAAACCAAGCCCTCTGAATAAAAAGATAACTGACACGAGTACAGGCCAAACTGCTAATGAGTTTAAGGCGTTAGGCATGCGGCTTAGGGCTGCGCTACCAAGGGGTTGAGCCCCAAGTAGCAAAAAGCTTGTTAGAGCTAATGGGATATAGAATTTTGTGAAGTCTGGCCATGTTAAATCATCGTTTTGGGTGTTGGGTAGCTTCTTTTTAATAAGGGGTTGCGCTCGCCATGCAATAAAAGCTGCTTCGCTTAGTACGCCTGCACTTATGCCTACGCAAGCAACAACAATGCCGGGTTGCTTTAAAAATACCATTAGGCTCATGGCGGCTATGTTTGCGATTAGGCGACAAAGTGTGCCTACGCTCACGGCTTTTGCGTCACCATAGCGAATCAGGAGACCTTGATGAAAGCGTCTGTAGGCAATACTCCAGGTCCAAGGTAAAAGCATCATTAGGCCTAAACGGGCAGGTTCAATAATGGCTTCTGGTGGATGAAAGGCATTTACAATCACAAAGTCATAAAGGGGTGTAAAGGCTAATAAGGCATGTAAAACCGTAATAATGGCACTGGTTGTCATCATGAAGCGGTACATGAGTTTGTAAGCTTGCTGATGATCACTTAGAGCTGTTGAAGCTGCTAAGAGCATAATGATGGGTGATTCAATAAGTAAGGCAATGGGCAGCACAATACCTAAAGCAGCAAGCTGAATGGTTGGGTCAGCCAAGCGTGCAATAACAGCACTAATGAGAGGCTGCTCGAGTCCCATAAAAAGCCAGCTTAGGGCCAGCGGCCACCAGATTTGCAAAATGCGATTAAAGACTGTTTTTTGCACCCGCGCATCCTAGCAGTTTTAGCTCAGGGTTTGTGTAGGCGTAACAAAGCCTAAGGTGCAACTAAGTCAAAACTAAACTCTGCTTGAGCTTCACCGTTAATTTGCAAGCTTACGCTGTAGCTTCCTGCGTAAAGCCGCTTGGTCGTCATGAGCCTCATGGGGTGTTTTTTCTTTAAGCTAAGCTGTTCTTCTTGGTTTAGGTTGAGTTGTTTTAGCTTAAATACTTTCTGGCTTTTTTTATTGCTTGCAGTCGGGTACGTCATAATGTAATCAATCAGTAGATTTTGTTGCGCTAAAGACTCGAGCTTGAGGCTAAACTCTAGGGCTTCGCCTACTTTGACGGTTTCTGTACTGGTCTTAAATTCAATTATCCTTAGCTTTGCGCTCTCACCAAAGCCAACTAAGCTTAAGGCATCTTTATGACTTTGCTTAATAAGGGTTCTAAGGGCATGCTTTGTTATGAACTGCATTTCAGCATCTTTTCGTTTGCTGTGCCAGCGCTTTAAGGTATTTATGACAAGCTCAGGCTCGAGTTTGGCAATGTCATTTAGATGATTGGCGACACTGCGTGTTACAAAGCGCGTCTTATCTGTATAAAGCAAGTCTAAGAGGCTTAAGGGTTCTGTGTAGTGAATGTTTAGCTTTTGTGCCCATGGTAGTTTTGGGCGGCTTCCTTCGCTAGCTAAGCGCCTGACATGATAGTGATTATCTTTGGCACAGTCATGTAAAAACGCTAGGCTTTCATTAGGGAATTTATTTATAAAGAAACGAATGGCAAACTCAGCAGAAAAGCGTTTGGTGGTTTCTTTAAGGGCAGCTAAAGAGCTTTCTAAGTAGCTTGCCTCACAGCCGTAGCTTGCAATGTAAAGTGATAGCGGTGCAATGATAAAGTCACCAAAGTCATCATCTGTTTTACTGGGGTCTAGTTCTTTGGGTAGCGCTTTAACAATAATGCTTACCGCCTCAAAGTAATCTTCGGGTAAGTAATCTTTTAAACACACAGCAATATGCGTAATGCGTTCTTTAAGCTCGAGCTTTGGGAAGGCTTGCAAAACCTCTTGTTGAAAGGCTTCTGCTTGAAAGCTTGGGTAGGCAGTTTTTAGTTGTGTAGCTAAGTAATAAACTTTTTCTGGGTTGAATAGTTGGTCTTTTAATGAGAAACTTACTTTGGCTTTCATAATTCCCCTAAGCACATGATGGCGTTACTCTTTTCAGAAGCCAATTATACCATAGATATTAAGGTATAGTTGGCTTGAGTTATTAGCTCGAGCTTCTTTACTGCTATTGCTAGATCAGTGAAACAGCTGCATGAGATTTCTAACTCTATACAGCATCTGGCACTCTAGAGACATTAGAGTATTAGATGCGTACACTGCAATACAAAAGCAGTAGTCGTGTTTTAATGAAGATGTGCGAGAAAATCGATTGGGTAAATCCGATTTATATGTAAGTGAAATAGGCTTCGGCTGCATGTCACTAGGTACTAGTGAAGCACAAGCCCTAAATCTACTTGAAAACGCCTATGACTTAGGCATCACTTTTTATGACACTGCTGATCTTTATGATAACGGCATAAATGAACGCTTTGTCGGCAAGGCCTTTAAAGGCAAACGAGACAAAGTGGTCATTGCTACCAAAGTAGGTAATCGCTGGAATGATGATGGCAAAACATGGCGCTGGGACGCTTCAGCCAAATGGATTTATGAAGCCGTTCAAGACAGCCTAGAACGCCTGCAAACGGATTACATTGACCTTTATCAACTGCATGGTGGCACCCTAAATGACCCCATAGAAGAAATCATTACTGCTTTTGAAAACTTGCAGCAAGATGGCCTTATTCGCAGCTACGGCATATCCTCCATAAGACCCAACGTCATTAGAGAATGGACCAAACGCTCACATATAGCCAGCAACATGATGCAGTACAGCCTGCTAGACAGACGACCTGAAGAGCAAAGCCTAAGCATGATTTACCAAAAAGGCATGAGCGTTATTGCCAGAGGCCCGCTAGCCAAAGGACTACTCGCATCTAAACCCCCAAGAGCCTACTTAGACTACTCAGAAGAAGCTATTAAAGACATTCAGGCTAAACTCGCTGAACTCGTCACACCAGAACGAAGCGCCAGCAATTTAGCATTACGCTACGCCCTGCATCATCCTGCAGTTGCCACTGTAATCCCGGGCGCAAGCAACCTCAAGCAACTAGAAGAAAACGTAAAAGCTAGCAAAACCCCGAACCTAACTGAAACGGAAGTAAGCCTATTAAAAGCAATAAGCGAAGCCAAAGTCTACGCAGAACACAGGTAAATCAAAGTTTAGGGTAACGCTTAACAATAGCGCTAATACCCTTAAAATACAGATAACCTATGTCACCCACTTGCGGTGAAAACGTATAACTATGCTCATATTTCACTTCAACCTTACGCCCTGTAGACATAAGCCAAACCTGAACATAATCACCATTATAAGCAAAGCGAACTTCCATTGTTTACTAGCTTAAAGAAAGCCTTTCAGATTGACTGGTGTTTAGCTGACAGAGCTTAAGCACGCTATTCATAGGTTACCGCAGAGTCTAAAAAAGAAGAAATTAGCACTACCCTTTGCTCGTCTAAAGACGAAAATATAGAATACATACAAGCATTCTGCTTGCAACTTTTGACGGATGAAGCTGATTAGCGAAACAGTTTTAATAGAAAATAGCATTCTTTAAGTAACAAAAGGAGACAATGATGGTTTCAAGCATGACACGCTCATCTGCTACAACTCTTACAAAAACCCCCATAGCAGTGAGTAGTTTAGCGTTTGACTGGGTATATATGTTGCTAGTCTTTCTACTCACAGCTGGTGTTTATATGGATGGCTGGTCACACGCTTCATTTGGACCTGACCAATCAGTATTTAGTGAGTACCATTTACTTTTTTACAGTAGCCTAGTGGCTTTAAGCTTGTGGCTTTTTGCTGCTGCTTTTATGAATCGCCGGGACGGCTTTGAGGGTTTAAAAGCCTTGCCTGCTGGCTATAGATTATCAGCTTTAGGTCTACTCATTTTTGGCGTTACAGGCTTTTTTGACTTAGGAGGTCATGCTCTCTTTGGCTTTGAAGTCGATATAGAAGCGCTCTACAGCCCCAGTCATATTGGTTTATTTACAGGCTGGGCGCTCATTAGCATAGGGCCCACTCGAGCTGCTTTGCATAGGCAAAAAAACTTAGGCGAGTCAAGGCTTTCTTTTTTGCAGTTTTTACCTGCCTTATTGGCTTGGATTTTCTTTTTTAACGTGATTGCTTTTGTTTCAATGGAGTTTTTTGCTACAGGTGAGCAATGGATGCTGACAGATAATCGTCTTAATAGTGATTATTTAGGGCAGATTCTGGGCATTATGGGCATTATTATTCAAACCGCCCTCATGGTTGGTAGTCTTGCTTATTTGGTGCTTCATTTTAAATTACCGTTGGGTAGCTTTAGTCTCTTTTTTCTTATGTTTGGCTTATTTGGCTCTATTGATAATTTAAGTCTTAATCTTGTTCCTGTTGCACTTGCCGTGGGTATCGTGTGTGACGCTGCTTATGCACTCCTTAAACCTAGTTTTATTAGGCAGTGGCAGTTTCATAGCTTTAATGTTTTTATAGCACTTGCCTTCTGGGGTATTTTTTATGCTTTTGTCTTTATAACTAATTATGGCGATGGCATTTGGTACACACCTTATATCTGGACGGGTAGCCTAGTGCAAGGCATGGTTGCAGCACTACTTGTTTCGCTTGCCATGACATCTGCACCCAAAATGCCTTTAGAAAGCAAAGCTGCCTAAGTCATGCGTTTCGTTTTTGTACTCGCTTTTATGCTTTCTTTTGCCGCAGCGCACAGTGGCTTTAACAGGCTTAGCTGGCAAGAAACCCTCGGGCCTTACAGCTTCAATGTACTCGAAGACTTTCATGTTCAAGAAGCCAAAGCTCGACTTCTAGTGCAAGTTTCAGACCTTAATAAGCAAGCACCAGAAAACACCACGGTGACTGCCAAACTTAGGTTTGAAGACAGCATTATTTATGAAAATAGCGTGCCTTTTATTGCCAATAACAGTTCCGATGGGCAAACATATTACGCTACTTATGTTTTAGAAAGCGCTATTAAGCAAGCAGGTATCTACGAACTCGAGCTGCTCTTTTCTGGCCCTTTGGGGTCGGCAAACAAAACGTATTTTGTAGTGGCTAAACATGAAAATCGTGTTCCCCTCATTGAGTACCTGCCGAGTGCCTTAATTTTAATGATTGTGCTGGGGGGCGTAGCTATCTTGTTTATGCCTTTACCAAAACGAAAGGAAGCTCATGAATCATCTTTTAAAAGCTTTACTGCTTAGTGGTTTGGCGTTTTCAAGCCTTGCCTTAGCGCAAAACCCGTTTACTTGGCTTAATAACTTGGTTAATACCGAAGAACGTCTTTTGCATAAAGTCGAACTAGGGCCTTATACCCTTAATGCACAGGGTCAACGTTTACTACATGACCCTTATTTACGCTTAAGCATTAGCTTAGAGGGTCAGCCTATCCCTGCTGACAGTCGCGTTAGCGTAGACAGCACCCTTTTTGTGCAAGGCGGGCAGACCAACAAAAGCTATACGCCTGAGCATGATGGCAAAACCTTTGTCATTAAAGCCTTAGATTTAGAAAAAGCCAAAGCCATGTCTTGGGATGAAGGTGGCCGGTTAAGCCTTACCATAACGGTTAATGGGCCAGCAGGGCCAGCAAGTGAAACTGTGGGTATATCTATTTACCCCCCAAAGCCCAACGTTGGTTTTGCTTTTAGAGCTTTAAACTTTCTTATTCCTATAGCCTTAGTCGCAGTATTTGCAATTATCTTTAAATTTACAAATATTCGCTTGAGGCGCCCCCCTCAGCCTGTATAGCCGCAAACACCCATACGAGGTGAATTAACAACAGGCATGTAAGGGTAATCATCCCAACCGCGTGCATGTTTTTTACAAAAGAAAGGGTAGTCATCTTCCCACATTTTTTCCGTATGAATCACAACGGCTGGCGCACTGCACTTAGAGCATTCCCAATTAGGTGCATGGTTTCTAGCAAGTAAGCGTAACTTACCTGTTATACGACCTTCACGCTCACTTACAACTTTTAACTTCAAATGTGTAGTGCTACCAAAATCATACTCATAAGCAAAACTCAAACCCGTTTCAAAAATAGCTTCTACTTTAGTATCCATACCCCGCTCGAGTCTAGGTGCAGGCCATTTAGATTCAGGAATGCCGCGCTCACGCCACATATTTTCTAACCATACGCGGTGCTCTGCGTCAGCTTGCTCCATTTCTTCATCCTCTTCATAAGACGCTTCATAGTGGGTATTGCCAATACTAAACATGCTTAAATGACCACAACACTCGAGCCAGATATCTCTTAAGAAGCCATCTAAATCTTCTAACTTAGCATTAGCTTTGAGTTCAATATCTAAAAAATAATTAGGCTCGTACTCAGCTTCTACTCTTAACCTGAAGAGTTTTGAAAGCTTAGCTTTAGTTGAGTCATGCTTAGCAGGGCAGCTTGCCAAATGACGCGTCATACCAGCTTTATTAGATTCATAAGAACAGAGTTCACAACTAGCTCGAGCTTGGGTTTTTGCCATACTCCTAACTATAATAAAAACTTGATTAAACGTCTAGAGCGTCTTTTTGATGCTGCTTTAATCAAACCAGCGTTTACGCCAAAAATAAATAAGCATGCTAATAACAATAGTTATCATGACGCCCCACAGCACATAATAACCATCTGCCCATTTTAGTTCTGGCATACGCTCAAAATTCATACCGTAAACACCCACCAAGAAACTCAAAGGAATAAAAATAGTCGAAATAATAGTGAGTACCTTCATAACTTCATTCATACGGTAACTCAGTTGACTTAAATAAAAATCATGCAGACTGGTGTTGAGTTCGCGTAGTGACTCAAGCGCATCATTCACCTGAATCGCATGATCTTGCACATCATTAAGGTATAAAAGAACATTGTCACTAATTAAACTAGGGTTCTCACGTCTTAAAGCAGACAATAAATCACGAACCGGCATGACTGATTTACGAAGCAACAAAAGCTCATGCCTTAAGTCTCGTAAAGCCATCATGGTGTTTTTATTATTCAAATCAATAATGTCTTCTTCAATAAGCTCGAGTGCTTCACTGTAATGCTCGAGTACCCCAAAATACGCGTCTACCATTACGTCTATGAGCGCGTAAAGTAAGTAGTCTGAGTTTAGATTTCTGAGTCTACTTTTTGGGTTTTGCAGGCGTTTTCTAACAGGATCAAAGACATCGCCAAGGCGTTCTTGAAAGCTCAGCACAAAACCGTCACCCAAAATGAGGCTTAGTTGCTCAATCTGCACCTTGCCATTATCTACATAAAGCATTTTTAGAACCACATAAATGTAGCCGTCAAAAAACTCTACTTTAGGTCGCTGATGCGCACTGACAATATCTTCTAGCGTTAAAGGATGCAGCGAGAACTTTTCACCTAAAGCTTCAATTGCTTTTATGTCATGTAAACCAACAATATTAAGCCAAACATTTTGATGTGTTTCAGGAATAGTGCTTAACTCTACGGGCGACTCCTGAATACTCTCTGCTGAGTAAAGCATAATGTCTATAACTGCAGGCTCGAGTTTGCTTTCACCCATGTACATGAGGCTGCCGGGCGCCATGCCTTGTTTTTGGCTAGCATGTTTAAGCTGATGTTTAAGCATGCTTTTGCTCACCTTGTTTAGAGCTGTCTTCTACAATCCTGACAGGAAACGCTTGGTCTGCATTGGCATTTATAAGGCTGCGGTGCGGATAAGGTATTTCTATACCTGCTTCATCAAAAGCTTCTTTGATTTCTTGTTGAATACTGTTACGCACTGTCAAAAAGTTTTCTTTACTTGCCCAAACAGAAATCTGAAAGTTAATGCTTGATTCGCCAAAACCTTGCGCAATAATGAGCGGAGCTGGGTCTTCTAAACTAAGCGGATTTTTATCAGCAACGTCTAATAAGATTTCTTTAACTTTCTTTACATCTTCTTTGTAAGCTACGCCCACTTGGGTATCAATGCGTCTTATAGGAAAGCGGTTAAGGTTGGTAATTTCAGCCTTAACCATGCTTTCATTAGGAATACGTACCAACAAATTATCAAAGGTACGCAATTTTGTAGATAGTAAATCTACCGATAAAACTTCGCCTGTACGCCCATTAACCGTAATAATATCTCCTACCTCAACAGAGCGCTCTATCACCAGAAAAAGACCACTAATCACATTAGAAACTGAGGTTTGAGAGGCAAAACCTACCGCTAAACTCACGATGCCAGCAGCACCCAAAAGTACATTAAAATCAAAACCTAATTCTCTAAGACCTGAAATGCTAAACAAAATTAAGATGGTGTAACTCACTGCGCGTCTTAGCAAAAGACGCTGCTGCGCCGTAATGCTGCTAAAGGTACGCGTAATTGCAAAGCGTGATAAACGCGATAACAAAATACCCATGCCTATAAGAAAAGCAGCTTGTAACAGAGGTACATACTGATCTGCTTGTAGTAAAGCAGAAAAATTAAAAGTAGGTAAGCGCTCTAAAAATGCCTGCACCCTAACTCCTTAAGAACTCGAGCTGCTAAACAACTTAGAAAAAGCCCGAATGACCAGATTCTTCGTTGCTTTTTGTCTTGATTCAGCCAGTCGTTTTGCATCACTTATTTCACGTGGAGCAGCTCTACCTAAACGCAAGGCTGCTAAATCTCCACCTTCTTCTTTAATCAGCGTGACACTCTGCGTCCAGAGGCTCGAGTTTGTCTCGTAGAGCGCTAAGTACATAATGGGTAATTTGACTTTGTCAAGCATTAGGGCTTCTTTAGCTTTGTTTTCTATGCGTAAAGGCGTTATGGCACGGTGCGGTAAAGCTGTTACATCCTCTAGTCTTAAGCGGCCTTTTATGCGACTTGCGTAACAGAGTTCACCCTCTATAGTAGAAGACCCAAACCATGTATCTGAAGGTCTAAATAAAGGGTAGTCTTGTAGTTTTGTATCACCAAGCTTCATGCTTAACCAGACAGCAGTTGTAACGTACAGAGTCACTTCTTCGCCTTGCTGAATTGAAAAAGGATGCTCAGGTTTCACCACAATAGGCCTATTAGCAAGTAACGGCAGAAAGCTAATGGTTTTAGGTGCAGCCCGAAAACTAAAGTGATTCACGTCAGCTTCAGGATGAATAGAATCAAAAGACACTGCCTTTTCTAAAATCAGGTCAGCAGAAGAAATGTCGTTTGACTGCCAATGCGCAACCCGCCACTCTTGAGGATAACGTGTTAACCAAAACTCACTAGGGCCAATCTTTAAATAGGTAATGTCACCCTCAGCAGGTTCTAAATCACCCCACCAATGCTCGAGTGTTGCATCTAGCAGTTCGCTCATACTTTGTTTATTGTCGCACGTTATAGAAAAAAGAACGTTAGGAATTACAAAACATAACGGTATGATTAAGAGGTATGCCACAAAGAATCCTTATTACGCCACGTGCGTTTCCTAAAAACGGTGAAGCACAAGCCCTGCTAGAAGCTGAAGACTTTGAACTTGTGTTTAGATTAGCTACAGATACCTATTCCTCTGCTGACTTAGCTGCTTTATTTCCTGATATAGACGGCGTTATTTTGGGGGTAGACCAGTGTGACGCAGCAGCCTTAGCACATACCAATAAACTTAAAGTCATCTCTCGCTTTGGCGTGGGTTATGACGCGGTAGATGTACAGACGGCATCTGAGAAAGGCATTGTTGTAGCTCGAGCTGCAGGTGGCAATTCTGCTGCAGTGGCTGAGTTAACCCTTGCTTACATCTTTGCGCTATCACGTAGCCTTATCAACGTTGCCGTTGCATCAAAGCAAAACAACTTTATTAGACCTAAAGGCTGGGAACTATCCCAAAAAACCCTTGGGCTTATTGGTTACGGCAATATTTCTAAGCTAGTTGCCCAAAAAGCAAACGCATTAGGTATGAATGTCATTATTTACAGTCGTTATCCGCAAATGCTTACTGAGGCCAGATTTTGCTCTTTAGATGAGCTTTTAGAAAGCTCCGATGTTGTATCTCTGCACTGCGCCTTAAGCCCAGAAACCAAAACTTTACTCAACAAAACTCGCCTCATACAAATGAAACAAGGTAGTTACCTTATCAACACCGCCCGAGGCGCACTGGTAGACGAAAACGCCCTCTACCAAGCCCTCAAATCAGGCCACTTAGCAGGCGCAGCCATGGACGCATTCATTCAAGAACCCCCCATTAACAACCCCCTACTCGAGCTTGAGAATTTTATAGCAACTGACCATATTGGTGCGCACACCCAAGAAGCCGTCGATAAAGTAGCGCTCATCGCCACTCAGAACCTAATCAGCATCATGAAAAACGAAGCCTGCCCTAATATTGTAAACCCACACGTTTATAAGGAGAACGCATGACCTACCAGACACCCTTTAGTAAAACCCTCGAGCTTGAGACAAGTAAATTTAAAGATCCTTTACTGGTGCAAAAACGCTTTTTGTCTGACATGGCAGGCCTTTATGCAGATAGTGCAGCTGAGCAAGCCTTACTCTCAGATAACCCTCTTATTTATGAAGTTTCTTTAGCTCATGATGGTGGCAGCAATGAAGGCGAGCTGGGTTACTCAACTACCCTTATTTACCCCGGCAAAGTAGGTTCTGAGTACTTTATGACCAAAGGGCATTATCATGCTAAAAGTGATCGTGCTGAACTTTACTACTGCTTAGAAGGTGAAGGCTACTTGCTTATGCAAACCCCAGAAGGCAAAGTAAACGCACAAAAAATGACTGCAGGCGTAGGCGCTTATGTGCCGCCTTACTGGGGTCATAGAACCATAAATACCGGCAATAAAACCTTTATCTTTTTAGCTGTCTACCCAGCAGATGCTGGTTATGATTACGGCAGCATAATAGATAAAGGTTTTGCTGAAATTATGGTCGAGCAAGACGGAAAGGCAAGCTTAATTCCGAATTCAAAAGGTTTAAAAGATTAATAACCTAGCGTTTTATCAACAACATTTATGAGCGCTTCACCCGCCTTGTAACGCTTTAAATTCTCAAAGAAAATAGCAAATGCCCGCTCATCATAACGAGGGCTAAGCCCCGAGTAATGAGGTGAAATCAGCACCCTATCAGCATTCCATAAGCCAGACTCTAACTCAAGTGGCTCCTGCTCAAAAACATCTAAACCAACCCCACGTAATTTACCCTCATTAAGCACCTTAAGCAAAGCATCCTCATCAATCGTGCCCCCACGCCCAATATTAATCAAACAAGCATCCTGCTTCATAAGCTCGAGTTCTTTTTTGGCAATAAGGTTTTGGGTTTCTGGCGTTAACGGAACCGTTAGTACCACTACATCTGCTTCAGGTAATGCTTGCTCTAAGTTATCTGGGCTAATGAGGGTGTTGACACCTTCAATAGCTTGTTTGACATGCCGTTTTACACCAACCACCTTCATACCAAAAGCAGTTGCCACTTTTGCAATGCGCTCACCAATAGCACCCACACCAATAATCAGCATGATTTTGCCTTCTAACTCAAAAACATCTGTATGGCTAAAATCCTTCCAAGTGTTTTGCTTTTGTGCTTCGTAACTTTGGGGTAATTGACGTGCAAAAGCAAGTAGTAAAGCAAACACATGTTCAGTAATTTGTACAGGATGAACCCCTGAAGCGTTTGTCAAAATAAAGTCTTTTTGTTTTGCTTCAGGGTGTTTTTGAAGCCAGTCAGCCCCTGCGCCCCACTGCTGAAGCCAACGTAACTTAGGCATATCTTTTACAAAAGCAACCGGAATGTTACCCGCTATCATTTCTATGTCATTAAGATGCTCTTTAATTTCTGTAGCATCTTTTGTTATAAGCAACTCGTAGTCAGGGCATAAGCTTTTTATTTGACTAATAACGTTCGGGTCTAAAGCGCTTTCTCTGTGGGCAAGTAGTAAGGTAGGCATGACTTAGATTAACAAATTAATGCACCAGAGAAGACTAAACAGTAATGCCCTGTAGCAAGTACATACTTTGTTTACAAGATTACATACTTCATGAACCTAAATATAAGGATTCGTCAGATTTAGACTTACTCACTTATTTTCATTTTTCTAGGTCAAAATACAGCATCATAGCGTCGTGGTATAAAAACTGGCTATTAATCCCATATTTTTGATTCACACCACTATAGTATAGGTATATCCGCAATATCAGGATGGCAAATTATCAAGTTGTCGATTTCCTCTGCCCCAGACCATTTGCACATGCCCTCATCATATGTATAAAGCTTATCTACTCCATAAATAATAGCAGTAGCTACATGGACTGCATCTTTAGGTTTAATTTTTGGTCTATTAGTATCAAATTTAGTAGCTCGGAAAATTTGTCTAGCTTTACTTGCTATTGAGTCACTCATATTTACTAATTTTGTAATTTTTTCATCATTGAATACCGCATCTAATATTTCTAATGCGTCTTCTTGGGGGTTACCTTTTTCTTTTTCTTCTTTAATGAATGCGCATTCAACCTTGGTAAATGTAGACGTATAAGTAATAAGCTCTTTATTTTCAGCTTTCTCAAGTATCCGTCGAGTTATAATCTGCCGCTCAAGTGCCACTTCAACACTCAAATTACCCATCTGAACTGCTTCGCCAAAATACCAAAGGTAAACTGATGTATCTATATAAATTGAAGGTATTTGTTCTTTAGCCATCCCTAACTTCGCGCACATACCTCTCTGGGGTCATTTCGGAAGATAATTTTATAATGCCTTCTACATCGCGCCAAGAATATTTTCTTTGTGCAACTTTACAGATATTCCTAATCTTAGTTATCTTTAAAGGCCTGTCCGTTTCAGGGTCACGACTCACTAGACCATTTACTGTAACAAGCTCTCGAAAATTCTCAGCAAGCATTCTTTCGTCTTCTTCGCTATCCACATAGCATGTGACTGCTCTATCAAAGATGGCATCATACAAAATAAACCTTAAGCCATGCCTACTAGAAATGGTTTCAATTGTACCTTTGACTTCATCATAAGCAGAGACTGCAGAAGGATTAGAAGCTGGTCTATAATCTGGCTTAATTACTGTTTCATGAGTTTGGTTTTCAAAAACTAAGGTGTCATCTTCATCTTTGATGACTTTACGTAAGTTCTGCGCGTACTTTTCTACTCTATGAGTGAAACCAATCTCTTCACCTGTTCTTAAAGCATCTCCCACTCTAAAAAAAGCATCCTGAAAGCGTTCAAAGCTATCTTGATTTTGGGTTAAAGCAGAATAAGTAATAAGTACAGAACCATTAACACTAGCGTTGCTAGGATACCAATGAAGCTTATTGGGTTGCCTTCTATTGTTTTTAACAGATGAAGCCGTTACAGATTTGACTAGATGGCGAGAATTAGAAACAAAGTATGCGTATTCATCAATAGTAGGATTACCATAGAATTTAAAAGTTACTTCATTTTCGGATTTGTCTTCGATTCCCGTAATCATGCTTCACCTCCTAACTAGATATTAAGGCATTAGCCCCTTAGCATGATATGCTTATTAAACCGCAATCTTAATCAATTCCACAGTTAATTAGCTAATTTACACTCTACCCTTTTGGTAGCTACACCATCAATAGCACTAACCCCTCTTTTGATATCAGTAATTTTTCTAGCGTTTCACCCATCAGTCATTATACCACTCTAAATGGCTCCACCAGCTTCGTTATTTGCTGCTTGAACCAGTGCCCGCATATAGGCTATTGAATAGGCAGTTCCTACTCTTGGCCCACCTAGCATGGCAGGAATATGATCAGGAATGATGCAGCCATCAAACTTAACTGCTCGTAATGCCTTCATAACGTCATACATATCTTGATAGCCGTTATCAATAAGTGTTTCAACCCATGGTTCAGGCATAGCGTTAGATACATTACGAAAATGAACTTTAAATAACTGATTCTTTGCAGCAAAATGATGAATGGCATCCGTCACACTGTTACCCATGCCTGCTTCGCCCCCTTCTAGCCAGCAGCCTACACATAAGCAAACCCCAATGTTAGGGCTGTCCGCTATCTCCATGGCTCTTTTGTAACCTTCAAAATTACCAAAAATGCAGCGTGGAATGCCGCCTAGAGCGTAAACAGGCGGGTCATCCGGGTGAATACCTATGCGCACACCAGCTTCTTCAGCAACAGGGGCAATCTCGCGTATTAAGTAGCTGTAGTTATCCCACAATTCTTCCTCTGTGTATACACGACCATGCGTCAAGTCACCTTTGTAGACTTTATCTCCCCAGTAACCAATGGCATTGTTTATATCGAGGCGGCGAGCGCGCATACCACCGCGTCCTTGGGTTGGTTCTGAAGACCAAATACCGTTTGCCATATGTGCGTAGGTGTTGTACTTAATGCCTGCTTCACTTAAATTTCTAATGAACTGCTTGAACTCTTCAATTTTTTCATCACGCCCTGGCAGGTTAAGCGTAATTTCAGGAACATTATGCACACTTAGATTAGTAATGCGATAAATCTTCATATTGTTTTTAGCAAAACGCTTAACCAACGCTTTATAAACCTCAGCTCTGTGATTCTCTTGCTTCTTAATGCTCACCATGGCCCACTCGACACCCAGTTGCTCAAAGAATTGTAAGTCTTCGTCACTGGCATCATCATGCGTTTGAATGGCAATTTGAATACCCGGCGTACTCGAGTAATAACCAGGTACTGCTTGCATAGGAATATGATTTGTGTTCATAACTATCACCTTTGCTTCTTTCAGGAATACAGCTTTAGAGATACTCGAGCTGCTGACTAGGTTTGTATTTGCTTTATTATATAGGCTGAAGACCCTCTTGAGTTAAAAAAGATGAATTCGGGTTCTGTTAAGGCTTGTTTAAGTACTTGTGTATTAGGTTTGATTTGGTCAATTCACTTGAATTTTTGTTTTACAAAAGGCTAGGCTAGCTTATGATTAAGTTAGTTTTGAGCAGGGTCTTGTGAAGCGTTTTATTTTGGCGCATGATTTAGGTACAACGGGTAATAAGGCTTCGCTTTATGATGATGCGGGTCAGCTTATTGCGAGTAGTTTGAGTGAGTATGAAACTTTTTTTGAGCATAGTGGCTGGGCTGAGCAAAACCCTGAGGATTGGTGGCAGGCTGTTTGTCTGTCAACTAAGCAGTTGTTGCTGAGTTCGGGTGTGTCTAAGCATGATATTGCTTGTGTTGTGTTTAGTGGTCAGATGATGGGCTGTGTTGCGCTTGATAAGAATGCTAGGGCGCTTCGTAGGGCTATTATTTGGGCAGATCAGCGTGCTGTGCAAGAAGAGACCGCTTTGGCTGAGCGTATTTCTCGTGATGAGCTGTACCGTATTAGTGGTCATCGTTTAAGTGCGTCGTATTCGCTTTGTAAAATACTCTGGATTAAAAAACATCAGCCGGATATTTATAAGCAGACACATAAGTTTGTTCATGCTAAGGATGTCATGATTGCGCGTTTAACGGGTGCGTTTGTGACAGAACCTTCTGACGCATCTGGCATGAATTTGTATGACTTAGAAGCTGGGGTTTGGTCACACAAGATTATTGAGGTAAGTGAGCTAGATAGCTCTAAATTACCTGACTTAAAACGTTCTATTGATGTGGCTGGAACTGTGCTGGCTAGTGTTGCAGATGAGCTTGGTTTAGCTGCGGGCACGCCTGTTGTTTTGGGGGGTGGTGATGGCTGCTGCGCTGCTACGGGTGCAGGTGTCATAAAAGAAGGCAGTGCTTATAATTATTTGGGCTCTTCTAGTTGGATTGCCTTGGCTACTCAAAAACCTATTTATGACCCTAATCAGCGCACCTTTACATGGGCGCACCTTATTCCTGACATGTTTAGTCCTTGTGGCACCATGCAGGCCGCAGGTGCTTCTTATGCTTGGGCAAAGCAGGAACTTGCACCTTTAGAAGTGCAGCTTGCTAAAGAGCAAAACATTAGTGCTTATGAACTCATGAATCAGCAGGCTGAAAGTTCAACGGTGGGTGCTAATGGGCTTTTGTATTTGCCTTATTTATTGGGTGAGCGTAGCCCCCGCTGGAACGCAAAGGCGCGTGGTGCTTTTGTTGGTTTGGATATTCGTCATAAAAGGGCTGACCTTATTCGCGCAGTTTTAGAGGGTGTCACCATGAATCTAAACGTCATTATGGACGCCATGACACAGCAAGGTGTAAGCATTAACGCTATGCGTGTCATAGGGGGCGGGGCAAAAGGCAAACTCTGGAATCAAATCATGGCAGATGTTTACGGTTTTGAGGTTCAGCGCTTAAGCATTCTTGAAGAAGCAACCTCCATGGGCGCAGCCATAGCAGGGGGTGTAGGCATAGGTCTTTACAAAGATTTTTCAATAGCGGAGCAGATGAACCCTATTGCTGCAAGCGTTAAGCCAAACCCAGAGCATAAAGCTAAATATGAAAGCCTAATGCCGCTATTTAACCAAGCCTACAGCGCTTTAGAGCCTGTCTTTGAGCAATTAACAGATTGGAACGCATGAGTTTAAGCATCCCTACAAAACCAAGCCTTTATTTTATAGGCGTAACTACAGGCAGCTCGAGTATTATGAAAGTGTTTCCTAAGTGGTCTGACATTTTGGGTTTGGGTGCAGATATTATAGGCTATGACGCGCCTTTGAACGCGCCAAGTCAAGCTTATGAGCGCATTGTTAAGCACATCAAAACGCATGAACAAGCTAAAGGCGCGCTAGTAACCACGCATAAACTTGACTTATTTAACGCCACCAAAAGCGAATTTGGCTTTCTAGATGATTACGCAAAACTTTGTGCAGAAATCTCTTGTATTTCTAAACAAAAGAGTGTTTTATATGGGCATGCCAAAGACCCCATCACATCAGGCTTAGCCTTGCAAGCTTTTATGCCAAACAATCACTGGCAAAACAGTAACGCCAAAGTACTCTGCTTTGGTGCAGGGGGCGCAGCTACTGCCATAAGTCTTTACCTAGCAACACACGAGCATGCCCCTAAG
>CAZWJZ010000028.1:0-24863 GCA_964634665.1 uncultured bacterium
CTAGAAGCTCTTAAGGGATTAAGAAAGAGGGTAAAGAGTGAATAGTGCAATTGATTATTGGAAATGCTACTAAATTCAATGCAGCTGTTAAAAGTGTTTATATTCTCTGACTTAAATTCAAGGCAGGCTAAGCTTTCAGCTCACAATCCACCCCAAAAAGGCAAAAGCTTTAGTTAATCTTATAAACCTAATTCCCTAGATTTGGTAGAGTTAAGTTTGCTTTTGAAGGAGATTTCATGACAAACAGTAATCAAGGCCGACTGATTGTGTCTTGCGCAGATCAACCTGGCATCGTAGCAAGCATTTCAGGTTTTCTAGCTGAGCAGGGTGCAAACATTATTGACGCAGCACAATTCACCACAGACCCTGAAGGTGGATTATTTTTTATGCGAACCCACTTCGCACTCGAGTCTTTGCAATCTGAAAGAGCGTCTTTTGAAGCAGCATTTACGCCTGTTGCTAATAAGTTTAAGCTTACTTGGAAGTTGAGTGATGCTCATGCGAAGAAACGCATGGTTATCTTGGTATCAAAATATGATCATTGTTTGCATGAACTCTTGTGGCGCTGGCGTGCTGGTGACTTGCAAGCTGATATAAGCATGGTTGTGTCTAATCATGAAGATTTACGAAGCACAGTTGAGGCTTATGGTTTGCCTTATCACTGTTTGCCTATAACAAAAGCTAATAAGCTCGAGCAGGAGCAGAAGCTTAAAGACCTTATGGGTGAGATTGATCTTATTGTTTTGGCACGCTATATGCAGATTTTGTCGGCTGATTTAGTACGTGATTTTGCGGGTCGTATTATTAACATTCATCATTCTTTTTTGCCTGCTTTTATAGGCGCTAATCCTTATAGGCAAGCTTATACCAGGGGGGTAAAACTCATTGGTGCAACGGCGCATTATGTAACGCAAGACTTAGATGAGGGCCCAATTATTGAGCAAGATGTTATTCGGGTATCCCACCGTCAAGATGTTAAGGGTTTGCAGCGTGTGGGCCGAGATGTTGAGCGCTCAGTTTTAGCAAAAGCTGTTCAGGCGCATTTAGAAGACAGGGTTTTGTTGCAAGGTCACAGAACGATTGTGTTTGATCAGTAATAAGTACCTCCAGGGTTTGTTTGCAAAATGGAAACAAACCCGAGTGGAACGAATAAGGACAAATAAACTCAGTTATAGTGCAAACGTACTATGGATTAGCTTAGTCGTGGTTTAGTCAAAAGGGCGAGGTTTTTATGCCTCGCCCTTTTTATTGATTTGTGAATGGCGTTTACGAAAAGAGGTTTAAGCCTTTCCAAACTTAGTTAGAAGCGACAGAGGGTAGCCATGTGACAATGCCAGGAAATAAGGCAATGAGTAAAACGGCTATAAGCTGAATGATGATAAAAGGAATGATGCCTTTGTAAATGTGTGCTGTTGTGATGCTTGGTGGGGCAACACCTTTAAGATAGAAGAGGGCAAAGCCAAAGGGTGGCGTTAAAAAGGAGGCTTGTAAGTTCATGGCAATAAGTACACCAAACCAGACCATCATGGGTTGAAGCATTTCTGCACCATAAATGCTTGTTATGTACTGCGCTGCAATAGGTGCGAGTAAAGGAACCACAATGAAGGTTATCTCTATAAAGTCAATGAAGAAGCCTAGTAGAAAGATGACGAGCATGGTGAAGAAGATAAAGCCAGCAAAGCCACCGGGTAAGTTGATTAGAAATTGCTGAACAACCCTGTCACCATGCAAAGCAGTAAAGACCATGCTAAAAGCGGTAGCGCCTGTCAGTATTATGAAAACCATACTGGTTAGTTTCACAGTTTGATCCATAGTAGCAATAAGGCTTTTTAGGTTTAAGCGTCGATTTACAAGCGCTAACAGCATTGCGCCAATAGCGCCCATAGCGCCTGCTTCTGTAGGTGTGGCAAGCCCAATAAAGATGGTTCCTAGTACTAAGAAAATAAGTGCTAAAGGGGGAATGAGATTCTTAATAACACGCAAACCTAAAGCTGCTCCGCGTAAGGTACGCGCTTCTGGAGGTAAAGCAGGTGCATCTTTTGGTCTTAAAAAAGCTACGATGATTACCCAGATGATAAACAAGCCTGCCAGCATAAAGCCAGGAATGAATGAGCCTAAGAAAAGGCTACCAACATCTACACCAATTTGGTCACCTAAAATAACAAGCACAATGCTAGGTGGAATGATTTGCCCTAGGGTGCCAGAGGAGGCAACTACGCCTGCCGATAATGATTTGCTGTAATTGTACTTAAGCATGACAGGTAAAGCTAAAACACCCATGGTTACAACAGATGCCCCAACAACGCCCGTTGAGGCGGCAAGAAGCGCACCAACCGCTACGACAGAAATGGCTAGACCGCCACGTAAAGACCCAAACAGCATGCCCATGGTTTCAAGTAGCTCTTCGGCTAAACCAGATTTCTCAAGCATGACGCCCATAAAAACAAAGAAAGGTACGGCTACCAGCGTATAATTTTGCATGATGGTGCCAAAAATACGTTGCGGTAATATGTTAAGCCTTGCGTATCTAAAAGCGGGTTCCCAAGGTAAATCAATACCAACAACCTGAGGTAAAAAGTCACTACCGAGTAGAGTAAATAAAACGGCAACGCCACCAAAGCTAAAGGCGACAGGAAAGCCTACCAGTAGCAGAATAATGGCGGCTGCAAACATCCAAAGACCAAGCATTACAAAAGCTCTTTCGCAGGCAAAGTAGGAGCAATAGGGGCAGGCTCTTTCGAGTGAACACTATTTGAGTCAGGATGATTACGCAAAAAAGCAATATGTTTTATAAGCTCACTAATGCCCTGAACAATAAGCAATATAAAAGCAACAGGAATCGCTGTCTTAATAATATACACAGGAATACCCCCAGGGTCAGCACTAAGCTCTAATTTACTCCAAGAGCTAAGCACATACTTACGGCTAAAGAAAATACCTAACCAGCAAAAGGGTAGTAAAAAGAACAAAATGCCAAAAATATCAACCCATGTTTTTGCTTTTGCGCTTAGGCGGGAAAAAATAATATCAACCCTTACATGGGCATCTGACTTAAAAACATAAGCTGCGCCTACTAAAAAAATGAGATTGTAAGCAAAAGTCTGGATCGAAAGGTAAGCATTACCGCTTAGTCTACCCGCAATTTGATCACCAAAAAGACTAGAAAGTAGTGGGAAGCTGTAGCGTGTTATAACGTTAAATGCACCAACCAAAACCATGACTAGGCTTGTCCACCACATAGCTTGACCTAGCTTAGTGGTGAACCAGTCTATAGCTCTAGAAATACCCAAAAAGAAATTCACTTGACCTCCTGTTAATTACTTTTAAGTTTCAGTACATAAAAAACTGATTAAGCTAAAGACTTAAAAGCAAATTATTATCAATTGACTATTGTCAGAAACGAAGTATAACAAGTTTTACGTCTGTTATTGAGACATAGTGCAGGCTTGATGACACCAAACGGTTCAACGCGAAAATCACTCAGCCTGAAAGCCACTTACTATCGAACGAGAAGGAGTCAGAGAGATAGTAAAAAAGCTCGAGTGCAGCTAAGGAATTAAAAAGTTATACTGAGTAAAATATTTTTAAGGATAGATTATGTCTGAAACTTGTAGCTATGAAATTCAAGGTCGTTTTGGCATTATTAAAGTTGATAATCCTCCGGTTAATGCGCTTTCTCATAGCGTTAGAACGGGTGTTATTGACGCGGTTCAAAAGGCACAATCTGACGCTTCTGAAGCGCTTATTCTTATTTGTGAAGGTCGCACGTTTATGGCTGGGGCAGATATTAATGAGTTTAGTAAACCCTCTAAAGCCCCTAATTTACTAGATATGCTAGTTGTCTTAGAAGCTAGTGAAAAGATGATTATTGCTGCTTTGCATGGTACTGCTTTGGGGGGCGGCTTTGAAACAGCCTTAGCTTGCCATTATCGTTGTGCGCTTGAGAGCGCCAAAGTAGGTTTACCAGAAGTGCATTTGGGTTTAATTCCGGGTGCGGGTGGTACACAACGAAGCCCGCGTTTGGCAGGGGCTGAAGCTGCTTTGGAACTCATGACAACAGGTAAACCAATAAGCGCTCAAAAAGCCTTGAGTTTAAATTTGCTAGATCATATTGTTGAAACTGAAGATTTACTGGCAGGCGCGCTAGCTTACTCTGAAACCCTTTTGAGTCAAGATGCACCACTACGCAAAGTAAGCGACATAAACATAGACCCTAAAAGCATACCCGAAGGTTTTTTTGAAGCAGCTGAAAAGCAAATAAACAAGCGTGCTAAAGGTCTAATAGCACCCCAGAAAATATTAGAATGCGTAAAAGCTGCTTGTACACTGCCCTTTGAGCAAGGCGCTAAACTCGAGCGTGAAAGCTTTATGCTTTGTTTGGCTTCTGAGCAGTCAGCTGCCTTGAGGCATATCTTTTTTGCTGAGCGTGAAAGCTCTAAAGTACTGGATATTCCTAAGGACACGCCAACAAGAGCCATTAACAAGGTTGGTATTATAGGGGCAGGCACCATGGGCGGTGGCATAGCCATGAACTTTGCCAATGTGGGCATAGCCGTAACCCTGTTAGAGCTAAACCAAGCAGCTTTAGACCGTGGTTTAACTGTTATTGAGAAGAATTACGAACGAACCGTTAAAAAAGGCAGACTATCACAAGACGCCATGCAAAGCTGCCTGAATCTAATAAGCAGCACTACAAACTATGAAGATTTAAGTGATGTTGATCTTGTTATTGAAGCAGTTTTTGAAAACCCTGATGTTAAAAAAGAAGTGTTCGCTAAGCTGGATAGCGTTTGTAAAGAAGGCGCAATTTTAGCCAGCAACACCTCTTACCAAAATATAGATGATATTGCCACGGCAACTCAACGCCCCCAAGATGTCATAGGCATGCACTTTTTTAGCCCTGCCAATGTTATGAAATTACTAGAAATAGTCAGAGCAGAAAAAACAGCGCCAGATGTCATAGCAAGCACCATGAAGCTAGCAAAAACCATAAGAAAAGTCCCCGTACTCGCTCGAGTAGGTTACGGCTTTATTGGAAACCGCATGTTTAATCCTTATATTAGAACTGCTAATATGCTTTTGCTTGAAGGTGCTAGTTTTGAACAAATAGATAATGCAGCACTTGCTTTTGGCATGGCAATGGGCCCTATTTCAGTAGCGGATTTAGCAGGTATAGATATAGGTGTGAGTGCCAGACAAGCTAAAGCTGACCCAA
This sequence comes from uncultured bacterium, assembly GCA_964634665.1. Classification (GTDB taxonomy): domain Bacteria; phylum Deinococcota; class Deinococci; order Deinococcales; family Trueperaceae; genus JAHEBB01. The sequence continues at coordinate 5,216 of CAZWJZ010000028.1, forward strand.
ATGAAAACCCACTCGAGTTTTTAGCATCTGACCTTATGTTTGAGCAGGGTCGTTTAGGGCAAAAAACAGCGGCTGGCTTTTACAGCTATAACCCTGAAACAAGAGAAAGACAAAATGACCCTGCAATGCTCGAGCTTATTCGCTCTGAAGCAAAAAAGCGAGGTATTGAGCAGCGTAGCTTTAGTGATGAAGACATAACTGACAGGCTTGTTTTTGCACTTGCTAATGAAGGCGCAAACATCTTAGAAGAAGGCATTGCTATGCGCTCTGGTGATATTGATATTACCTATCTTTATGGCTACGGTTTTCCTGCTTATAAAGGTGGCCCTATGTTTTATGCTGATAGTGTTGGCTTAGCTAAGGTTGTTGAGCGTATGAAAGACTTTCAAGTAGGAATTCAGGCGGATTATTGGCAACCAAGCCCACTGCTAAAAAAATTAGCCGAAGAGGGCAAAAGCTTCTCAGACTTTAAACTTTCTTAATCAAAGACTTTAACTCTAAGCTGATACCAGCTTGATTTAACAATCATGAAGGGTAACGAAGCTATCCTTAAAATTGACCAGTACGCTCTTAAGAAATCAAGCTAGGGTTGAGCTATGAAATCAAGGTAAACTTTGACTTATGATGAAATTTTATCTGTTCATGAGCCTAAGTCTATTTCTTATGCTTGCAACTGCTCAAAGCAATCAAAATTGTTCAAGTGAAAATCTTACCCCTATCTACGAAGTTCAGGGCAATGACCGGCGCTCACCCTTTTTATCTGAAGTAGTCAGCATAAAAGCTGTGGTTACAGCAAGTTACCTGCAAGAAGATAGTTTACAAGGCTTCTTTTTACAAGAAGTTGAAGGTGACGGCAACATAGAAACATCTGACGCAATCTTCATAAAAGTACAGAAACGCAACCCCCTATTTGAAACCAAAATTTTAGCGGGTGACTTAGTTAAGGTGACAGGCACTGTGTTAGAACGAAACGAACTCACGCAGATTGACCGTTTAGACAGCCTAGAATTATGCGGTTACCACGGCTTTTTAGAACCAACAACCGTTCAAATGCCTCTAGAGTCAATAACAAGCTGGGAAGCATTTGAAGGCATGCTCGTCACTTTTTCTGAAGACCTAAGTGTGACAGAAGTTTATAACTTAGGGCGCTACGGTCAAGTTTTACTATCTTCAGGCGGGCGACTCTATCAGCCAAACAACGGGCAAGATAAGAGCATAGACAACAGTCTAAAAAGCATTTTGCTAGATGATGCCAGCAGCGTAGAAAACCCTGACTTTATTCCTTACTTACTACCAGACGAAAGTTTACGCCTCGGAGATACTATAGCGGCTGAAGGCATAATTGTAAATTACGGCCTAGATGCCTACAAACTCGAGCCAAGCAAAACCCTTAGTTTCAAAAGAACAAACCCACGCCAAGCCACGCCAGACGATGTAGGCGGCAGCCTAAAAGTAGCAGCCTTTAATGTACTTAATTACTTCACCACCCTAAATGAACGAGGTGCTGATAGTGAAGAAGAATTTGTCCGCCAAGAAGCCAAACTCATTGCTGCCCTTTCAGCTATAAATGCAGATGTTTTTGGACTTATAGAAATAGAAAACAATGGTGATGCCGCCCTAACACAACTCGTAAAAGCCCTTAATGAAAGGCTAGGCGAAGAAGCCTACACTTTCATGCAAGACCCAAGCACAGGCGTAGGTAGCGACCAAATAAAACAAGCCTTCATTTACAAGCCAGCCAAACTCGAGCTGGTCACAAGTAGTAGCGATACTAGCTCAGTGCATGACCGCCCACCTGTAGCTGCCGTGTTTTTAGAAAAAGCTACAGGGGAGATGTTCACTGCTATTACCGTTCACTTTAAATCTAAAGGAAGCTGCCCCGCAGCAGGTGACATAGATAGAGGGCAAGGCTGCTGGACATTAAGACGCTCAGCTCAAGCACAAGCCACCCTAGATTTTGCTGCACGTATTGCTGAAGCTACAGGAGATAGTGACGTTATTATTATGGGAGATTTAAACAGCTACCGTTTAGAAGACCCCGTAACGGTGTTTACCCAAGATTACATGAATCTAGATGAACGCCTTCCGTTAGAAGAACGTTACACCTATGTTTTTGCAGGCGAGTCAGGCACTCTAGATTACGCTTTCGCTAGCCCAAGCTTAAATGCTCAAGTGACAGGTTTTACAAACTGGCACATAAATAGTGATGAGGCAAGACTGTTCGACTACAACTTAGAATTCAACCCAGCTGAACTATTTAGACCCTACCCTTTCAGAGCAAGTGACCATGACCCCGTAATTATAGGACTCGAGCTTGCTGAGTAAATAAGCATTTAAGTCAAATTTAACAGCCCTTTTTCTAAACTTAACTAAGAAAAGGAGTTGTTATGAAAAAGCTTGTAGATTTGCTTAAGGGTTTTAGGGGTAAGCAGGCAGTTGTTTTAGATTCAAAAGTATCTATGTTTTTTAAGGATTTGGCGTTAGTCCTTGTGAAGGTAATTTTTGCTGTTTTTCTGAGTCTTTTTGACTTAATGCTTGGATTATTTACCTTTGGTCAAGCCTAGATGATTTTGAGATAAGGTTAGTAGCGTATTCCTGTGTTGCTAAGGAGTGCTTTGGATACAAATGAATAGAGGATGGAATATCACAGTCATAATAAATAAGCTTGCTTCTAATTTTGAAGCAAGCTTATTTTTTGGTTTAACTTAGCTTACGCTTCGCGTAAAGCAACAGTTATTGATTTAACAATTTGGTAAGGGTCTGCGTTTGCAGCAGGACGACGATCTTCTAAGTAGCCTTTGTAGCCATTGTTTGCAGTTGCTACAGGAATACGAATACTAGCACCACGGTCACTTACGCCGTAGCTGAAAGTATCAATAGATTGGGTTTCATGAAGACCAGTAAGACGCTGATCATTGTCAGAACCGTAGGCTGCAATATGGATTTGGTGACGACGCTCAAAGCTAGCCATGATTTTCTTAACGAGTTCCTCTCCACCTTGCTCACGAATGGCAGTGTTTGAGAAGTTAGCGTGTTGACCGCTCCCGTTCCAGTCACCTTTAATAGGCTTAGGAGCCATATTTACAGTAACGCCGTATTTTTCTGCGGTACGAACAAGTAGGTAGCGTGCTAACCATGCATCATCACCTGCGCGTTTTGAGCCTTTTGCAAAAAGCTGGTATTCCCATTGACCCATTGCTACTTCAGCATTTGTACCGGTAATGTTAAGACCAGCAGCTAAACAAATGTCTAGGTGCTCTTCTACAATTTCACGACCAGATACATTACCTGCACCAACAGCGCAGTAGTAAGGACCTTGAGGACCTGGGTAGCCGCCTGATGGGAAGCCTAAAGGAAGACCGTCTGCCCACAAGAAGTACTCTTGCTCTAAACCAAACCAGACATCTTCATCATCTTCGAAGCTGCCACGTACGTTTGAGTTGTGAACACTACCGTCTGCATTAAGCACTTCTGCCATGACAAGGTAAGCATTGTTTCTGTCTGGGTCAGCAATGATTCTCACTGGGTTGAGTAGGCAGTCAGATGAGTGTCCTTCTGCTTGTTGGGTTGAGCTACCATCAAATGACCACTCTGGGCAGTCTGCCAAGGTAACTTCGCCATCATGATCAATAACTTTGGTTTTGTGGCGCATATTGGGTTCTGGGGTATAGCCGTCTAGCCAGACGTAACCAAGTTTAACTTTTGCCATGAGATAACCTTTCCGTAAATCCTAGAGAGATTCTTGCATAGTTTATCAAAACACCATGCAATGCAACCCTGAAATTATCATGGTTTGGCAAAAAAGTCAAAGCGATGGTCACAAATTGTGTGTTTTACATAATAAAAAGTAAAAATGTCATTATTAAGGACTAAAATCAGGCAAATGCTATTATTTTTCTTAACAGCCTGTCACATGGTACTTAAAAACTTGTCACTGTCAAACTGAAAATGCAAATTCATAAGTGATTAGACCAAAAAATGCGCTTATGTACAGCATAAATGCATCAAGGTAGAAAAAAAACACAACAAAAGAAACTCGAGCTTTTATTTCTGAGAAGCTCGAGTTTCTTTTCTTATTGGCGTTATTTTTTAAGAGGGCGTGTACGTTAAGACTAAGGCTTTTTCTTTAACACTTAATTTGGCAATGCCCCCATTTTTTAACTCTCCAAAAAGTAGTGCTTCAGCAAGGGGTTTCTTGACATCATCTTGAATAACTCTAGCTAACGGCCTTGCACCATAAAGCGGGTCAAAACCTTTATCAGCAAGCCACGCTTTCGCACCACTTGTAAGCTCGAGTGTTACTTTTTTATCGGCTAGTTGCGCACTAAGTTCTTTAATAAACTTATCAACAATAGATAACATGGTTTCTTTAGCTAGTGGTGCAAACGGCACGATTGCATCTAGGCGGTTTCTAAATTCAGGCGTAAAGACACGCTTTATTGCAGCTTCTGCCTCATGCGCTCGAGTACCATCGGTAAAGCCTATGGCATTTTGGGTTGCTTCGGTTGCACCTGCGTTGGTTGTCATTATGACAATGACACTACGGAAATCAATTTGTTTGCCATTATGGTCAGTGAGTTTACCGTAATCCATGACTTGCAAAAGAATGTTAAACAAGTCAGGATGCGCTTTTTCAATCTCGTCAAGGAGTAACACCGCATGCGGGTTTTGGCTTATGGCGTCGGTTAAAAGCCCACCTTGGTCAAAGCCAACATAACCGGGAGGCGCGCCAATAAGGCGAGATACGGTGTGCTTCTCCATGTACTCACTCATGTCAAAACGCAAAAACGCTATACCCAAGTGATCAGCTAACTGCTTAGAAAGCTCGGTTTTACCAACCCCTGTAGGGCCAGCAAACAAAAAGTTACCAATGGGTTTATTGGGGTCACGCAAGCCACTACGCGCTAACTTAATGGCGCTCGCTACTTCTTTAACAGCCTTCTCTTGACCAAAAACAAGCTCTGAAAGCTCTTGCTCTAAAGACTCGAGCTTACCCCTATCATCACTAGAAACTGCTTTAGGAGGGATGCGGGCCATGCGTGCAACGGTGGCTTCGACATCATTAACCCCAATACGCTTCTTGCGTTTACTTTTCGCTAAGAGTGCTTGAGATGCACCTGCTTCATCTAACACATCAATAGCACTATCAGGTAAACGCCTGTCTGATAAATGCCTAGCTGCTAGTTCCGCTGCGACTTCTAACGCAGCGTCTGTATAACTAAGTTGATGGTGATCTTCAAAGCGTGACCTTAAGCCTTTAAGAATCTTGACAGTATCTTCATGAGAAGGCTCAGCCACATCAATCTTCTGAAATCTTCTATACAAAGCCCTGTCTTTTTCAATAATCTTGTACTCTTGGTAAGTCGTTGCACCAATCGTTTTTAAGCCTTTAGCAAGGGCAGGCTTAAGCATATTACTAGCATCCATCGCACCACCAGACACCGCACCAGCACCCACCACCGTATGAATCTCATCAATAAACAACATCGCGTTAGGCTCAGACTCGAGTTCTTTTAAAACGGCTTTAAGTCGCTCTTCAAAGTCACCCCTGTAGCGTGTTCCTGCTAGTAAGCTGCCCATGTCAAGCGCGTAGACCTGCCCGCCCTTTAAAATGTCGGGTACATCACCTGAAACAACGCGCTGTGCTAGGCCTTCTACAATGGCGGTTTTACCTACACCAGGATCACCCACCAAAAGGGGGTTATTTTTTTGGCGTCTCGCTAGAATCTGCATGGTGCGGGTAAGTTCAGCATCTCGACCAATCATAGGGTCAAGCTTGCCTGCTTTTGCTTCATCTGTTAAATTCTGGCAGTACGCCTCTAAAGGATTCTGTGCAACATCAACATCGTCACCTGCTTCACCATTTGGAAAGTCTTCATTAGGTTCTGATTTAACTGATTTGGTATCAATCGCTAAGCCATTTGCTAAAGCAGAGGTCACATCGATTTTTTTAAGACCATAACGCTCTAGCAACATGCAGGCTTGTGTCATGGGTTCATCAAAAATGGCAGCTAAGACGTTACCACCATGCGCTTCGCTTCTTCCCGCTGCTTGCATTTGGTATTCAGCTCTCTGAATGACCCGCTCAAAAGAAATGGTTGCAGTGGTTTCTACCTCAAAAACATCTTCTAAATCTTCAGGAATTTGCTCAATAGCATCAAGCATAAGCAGAAGTTCGGTTTCAAGACCAGCAAGTTCTGTATATTTTTTCAAAATGGGCCCAGCATTCGGGTCAGATAGTAAAGAGAATAATAAGTGCTCTAAAGCAACATATTCATGCCTACGCTCACGCGCAAGGTTGACAGAGGAGTAAATGGTTTCACGTAATGGTGCTGATAACATAAATTTAAAACCACCTTTCTGCAAGCACTAAGCTATACCTAAATAAAAGGTTAGCCTTTCACTATGAATCATCCCGTAAGATAGCTACCGAATGCATTCAGAAAAGCTTAAGAGATCAAAAGAGGAACAAGCAATGAGTAGTGAAAAGTTTAAAGTGTAAAGTGAAAAGAAGTTTTTATCTTCTAATCTTCTCATTTTTCATTCTTCAAATTTTCTATTTTCTTTTACTACTCTCATCGTTATTGAACTGGCGTAAGATAAAGCTGACGCATGCATAAACTTTTATCTTATAAGGCTATTCCGACGGCTAAGAAAACAAGTGAAGGTTATGAACTCGAGTGGCGAGGTACTGCGCTTATGGGCATTCTTAATGTGACGCCAGATAGTTTTAGTGATGGGGGTAGCTACAGCACACTCGAGCTTGCTTTAGCTCAGGCGAAAGCGATGTTGGCGGCGGGTGCTTTATTTATAGATGTGGGCGGCGAATCAAGCAGACCGGGGGCGGAACCTGTTTCGGTGGTTGAGGAAATAGATAGGGTTTTGCCGCTTATTTCGAATTTGAAATTACTGAATGCGCTTATTAGTATTGACACTTCAAAGGCAGAGGTGGCAATTGCTGCTATTAAAGCAGGTGCGCATATGCTTAATGATGTGACTGGCTTGAGGAATGCTGAGTTGCGTCAAGTTTGTGCTGAGCAGGGTGTACCCGCCATTATTATGCATATGCAAGGTGAACCTAGAACCATGCAGTTAAACCCTCACTATGATGATGTGATTAGGGATGTGAAAAGCTATCTTCTTGAGCAAGCTAGTGTGGCGTTAAATGAAGGGATTCCGAGCGTTATGCTTGACCCAGGGTTTGGATTTGGAAAAACACTCGAGCATAATCTAGAAATCATAAGGCAGTTTGAAGCGTTTACAACGACGCCTTACCCTGCACTGCTGGGTGCTTCGCGTAAAAAGACTATTGATAAACTAGCTTCTGTGCCAAAGGCAAGTGACCGTGATGCAGGGTCCTTGGTGCTGCATTTAGAGGCTGCTAGGCAAGGTGCTGCTATGCTACGTGTGCATAATGTAGCTATGCACGCTCAAGCCTTAAAAGTAGCGGAGGCGCTTTATGAACAAGTTTGATAAAATTGTGTTACAAGGCCTAGAGTTTCATGGCTTTCATGGGGTTTTTCCTGAAGAAGCCAAATTAGGCGCAAGATTCATCGTAGATGCCGAACTGTTTGTGATTTTTCCCGAACAAGATAATCATGAAGCAACTGTTGATTACAGCAAAGTCTATGAGCTCATAAAAGCGCAAGTGACCCAAGAACGCTTTGACCTTATTGAAAGCTTAGCGCAGGCCATAGCCAAGAAAATACTCACTGAGCAAAGCAAAGTGCAACGCGTCATAACAAGAGTACATAAACCCCATGCACCCCTACCCGGCGTGGTCAGAGATGTTTATGTGGAGGTTGACCGTAGCCGCTAAAACTGCCCTTATTGCCCTAGGAAGCAACCTAGGTGATTCTTTAAACACGCTACGCAAAGCGCAACAAGAACTAAGCAAACTAGGCACCCTAAAGGCAAGCTCGAGTCTTTATGAAACGCAGCCTGTGGGTGGCCCTGAAGGGCAAGCTAAGTTTCTTAATGCAGTTGTTTTACTAGAGCTAGCAGGAGATACTCGAGCTCGTAGTTTGCTGAAGAGTTTGCATGCTATTGAGGTTTTGTTTGGGCGGGAGCGGCGTGTTAGATGGGATGCGCGAACACTTGATTTAGATTTGCTGACATTGGGTGAGGAAGTGTTGGATAGTTGGGATTTGATTTTGCCGCATCCACGCATGATGGAGCGCGCTTTTGTCTTAGTACCCTTGTGTGAAATTGCGCCAGAGTGGCGGCATCCTGTAACAAAAGAACGTGCTTGTGAGCTGCTAAAAGACCTAACTAATGAGGGTATTCAGCAGACGAATCTTAATTGGGATGCTGATGATGTGAAAAGCTGATTAGCAGTCTTGCTCTAGTAAAGGCAAGCTATTTCGCTGACAGTTTCATAAAAACCCTATAAACTAGGGAGCTTATGCGTTTTTTTGCCATTGCTGACCTGCATCTTTCTAAAGCGAAGCCTAAACCCATGGATATTTTTGGTGGAAATTGGCAGGGGCATCCTGACATTATTTTTGAACGCTGGCAAGAAAGCATTCAAGAGGATGATGTTGTGCTTATCCCAGGCGATATTTCTTGGGCTATGACTCTAAACGATGCCCTTCTTGACCTAAACGATATTGACGCGCTACCCGGTACAAAAGTCATTTTGCGAGGCAATCATGATTACTGGTGGTCATCAGCAAGTAAGGTGAGAAGTCAGTTGCCCAGTAGTATTTATGCACTCCAAAATGACGCACTGCCGCTAGGCAACATTGTTATTGCAGGCTCACGCGGCTGGGCTTGCCCCGGAAGTTACGACTTTAAAGAAAGCGATCACAAACTCTATAAGCGAGAAGCCAACAGACTAAAACTCAGCTTAGAAGCTGCCAAGCAATACGACAAAGAAAAACTCATAGTCATGATGCACTACCCACCCGCAAACCCTAAACTCGAGCCCTCCTTATTTACAGATATTCTTTTAGAAGCTAAGCCTGACATTGTGGTATTTGGGCATATTCATGGTGAAAGTCAAGCTATGAGCCTGCCTGACTTAGGGGCAAGCAAAGTACATTTTGTCGCAGCAGATGCACTCGAGTTTTACCCTAAGCAGATTCTGTAGTGTTTTCTAGCTGTATGGTTTGGGTTGGGAAAGCAAAGTTTATGCCTTCTTGCTCGAAGCGCTCTAAGATGTCAAAGTTGATTGTTTGCTGAGTATCCATAAATAGTGCGTAATCTGGTTTTAGCATAAAATAAACTGTTTCAAAATCTAAAGAAAAATCACCAAAGCCAGAGAAATGAGAGCGATCAAAACGAGCGTAATCATGCTTATCTATAGCTTCTTCAATAATGCTTGGAATGAGTTTTAGTTTACTCGTAGGCGTGCTGTAGGTTACGCCTAAGTTAAAAGAGAGACGTCTTTCTTGCATGCGTTTGTAATTTCTAATGCGACTACCCAGCAGGTCATTATTAGAAAAAATAAGCTGCTCACCCGTTAAGCTACGCAAACGCGTACTGCGCAAGCCAATATTCTCAACTGTACCTGAAAAGTCACCCACCACTACAAAATCACCAATCTCAAAAGGCTTATCAAGCACTATTGAAAGTGAGCTAAACAAATCACCCAAAATATTCTGTACAGCTAGTGCTACAGCCAAACTTGTGACCCCAACACCTGCAACAAGGGTTGTAATATTAACACCTAAATTATCTAGTGCTAGCAGGCTTACAAGGCTATAAAGTACCAAGCGCGCAATAAAATTAATGGCTGACAAAGTAGTCTTAGTGGTCGGACTCGAGCTTTCATGATTACTGTAGTGCGTTATGGTTTTTTTGATGGCGTAGTTGCCCCATATGAATATTTGGGCTAGTAGCAGTAGGCTTATGCCTTGGATTATAAGTCTGCTTATGCCTTCATCAAAACTTAGGGTTCGTGAGGCAACATATAATGCTAGGCCAGTAAAAAAGAAGCTTCGGGTGTTTCCTAATAAGCCTGTTATGAGATCATCAAAATAAATGCTTGTTCGTTGGGCCAGTTCAGCTAGGCGACCTCGAACGATTCTTCTAGCAATACGTAAAATGATTATGCTGATAATCGTTATGGCAATGGCAATAATCCAGCGCAAAACGCTGTTACCTAAAACGGGGTAGTTAAGTACGGTTTGAACATCCATAGTGTTTATGCTAACCATAATTGTAAGACTTGTCCAAGGAGGATTCTCTCTTCGGGGTTTGATGATATTTATATTTTTAGAGATTAATGCACAATCAGCTTGGATAGGGCGTTTAGATTTGCTGCTGGCTGATTTAAAGTTTAGCTGGGCATGAAGGTGATTTTTTGTTAGACTCGGTAATAGCTAAAAATGCTAAGCGCAGATAAGGTTTCTATGATTCTAAGTAGCTCCTATTCAAAGTATCTTCATGCTGAATTTACCTATGAGCCAATTGACCTGAGCAGAACGAGAACGGACAAATAAGCTTAGTCATTTTGCAAAGCTACTATGGACTAAGATGCTAGAAGTGCTTATTAATTGCTCAGCTATAATAATGTTTGCGTTTGCATAAAAGAGAAATGGGAAATCAATACATGAATCATCCAGTAATTATTGTGGGGGCGGGGCCTGCAGGGCTAGCTGTAGCTGCCTGCCTAAAAAAGCAAGGCATAAAAAGCTTAATTCTTGAAAAGGAAAACAGAGCAGGCGCAAGCTGGCACAAGCACTACGACCGACTACACTTGCATACCACTCGAGTGTTTTCTTCGTTACCGTATTTGCCTATGCCTAAGGCTTTTGGTCGTTATCCGTCTAGAGATCAAATGACTGAGTATTTTGCTAGCTACGCAGCGCATTTTGATCTTGATATTGCTTATGGTACCGAGTTATTTAGTGCAAATTATGCTGAGAGTGTGTGGCAGTTAGCAACAAATAAGGGTCGGTTTTCAAGTTTAAAGCTTGTTATAGCTACGGGTTTGAATCGTAAGCCTTTCTTACCTGAATGGCCCGGTCAAGAAACGTACCAAGGAAAGTTTTTGCATAGCTCAGACTACAAAACAGCTGCAACTTATAAAGGACAAAATGTGCTAGTGGTTGGCTTAGGAAACTCTGGGGGTGAAATAGCTGTTGATCTTTATGAACAAGGCGCAAATGTGACCCTATCTGTTCGTGGCCCTGTCAATGTGATACCTAGAGATTTGTTTGGTATTCCTATTCAAGTTCTTGCCATTATTCAAAGCATCTTCCCATCAAAACTAGTTGATAAAATCAATAGCTTGGTGATGAAGTTGCTTAAAGGTAATTTGACAGACTACGGTATTATTGAGCCCAAAGAAGGCGCAATTACTCAAATAAACACAAAGAAGCAAGTTCCCCTTATTGATGTAGGTACGGTAGACCTTATTAAAGAAGACAAACTCTTCATACTTCCGGGTATTACAAAGTTTGAAGAAAATACTGTTGTCTTTAACGATGAAACTCGAGTGTTTTTTGAGACTGTTATTTTAGCCACGGGTTACCGCGCTAACGTAAATGATTTTCTCTCTACGGACGCTGTTTACAATCTTAAAGGTGAACCCAACACGAGTGGTGCAGAAAGCAGTCTGTCAGGTTTGTACTTTTGTGGTTATAACGTGGCTGCAACGGGCATGCTTAGAGAAATAGCTATAGAAGCCAAACGAGTGAGTGCCCTAATTAAAATAAGCTTAGAATCTTAAGTTAATGCCTAAGGTAATTTGTGCATCTACATCATTAATGGGTGCAAATGCATAAGCTGTGGTGACCTGACCAAAAAGACCTAACTGCTCAATCAGCTTGTACTCAAAGCCAAACGGTACTTCTAGTAATAGAGCGTCTCCTTCAGGTTGAATACTGACACCCAAGCCAAGACCGCCATACAGGTCAAACAAATCACTAAAAGCTTGTAAGCGCATGTTGGCGTTTAAACTAGCTCGCAACTCACGCTGACCACTATTAAAGACAAGCCTTGAACTTAAGCCAAGCGGCCCCAGTAAGCTGTCATAACCAAACTGCACAGCAAAATAAACATCACCCGAACTCGTAATAACGCCCGGAGAGAAGCCTAAAAAGAGAGGATGAGACGAAGAGGTTTTAAGACTAATTTCAGCCAACGGCGTAGCAATAAGCCCAACACTCGAGCTTGCCGTATGGGTAGAACTGGCTGTCGAGTTGTTGTTATCTAGCTTGTCTGTGTTTGAGTTGCTTGTTACTGTGTCAGCAGCGCTTTGGGGTAAGTCTGGGTTAGTTTCTGAAATAGGGCTGGCAGGTAGTAAATCTTTGCCAACAAGGTCATTGAGTGTGCCTTCTAAAACAATAATGCGTTCTTCTAAAGCTCTGGCATAAGCAAGAGAGGCAGCTTGGTCTAATTGCGCTTCAATGCGGCTTATGCGTTCGTCAAAATTGCTTACTGAGCCAACATTTTGAGCGGCATCTTTTAACGCTGTGGCTATGTCAGGGTTCCCACTCAGTACTAGCATTAAAGCGTCAACATAATCTAATATGCGTGCAGCTATAACAGCAGCTTCATAGCGAGAGAGTGTTTTTGTTCCTTGAAAAGAACCGTCAGGATAACCTGTAAAAATACCCATACTTGTCATGCGCTCTAAGGCACTATAAGCCCAGTGGCTTAGAGGAACATCACTGTAGCTTTCAGGTGCAGTTTGGCTTGCACCGACAGGAAGTTGCGCAAAAGAGATACTGCTAAGTAAAAAAATAAAACAAATTAACCATTTATAAAAAGGACTCATAGCTTTGTCACTCTACGTCAGATGAGGCTTAAACTTCGTATTTGAAGCCTAGCTTAATGACAAATGTCATAACTTTAGGCTGACAGCTCACAATAGGCGTAGCAAAAGCCTTAGGCCATACTAAATGCTTGAACCAAGAGACAGCAGCAAACAAACACGCCAGTATTGTAGCTAGTCTAAAAAATGCTTCTAAACGCTACGGTGAAATTGAAGCCGTAAGTAACCTAAGTCTAGATATTTATGCAGGTGAAGTGCTTGCTCTTTTAGGGCCAAATGGCGCAGGAAACACTAGCTCCGTCAGCATGCTCTTAGGCTTAGTAAAGCCCACAAGCGGGCAAGCCTTACTGTTTGGTCAAAACCCACAAGCCATGGAGTGTCGTGTGCGTACCGGCGTTATGTTGCAACTTTCAGGCATTCCTGACACCCTAAAAGTAAAAGAGCATATAGAGCTATATAATGCCTACTACCCAACCCCCTTAAGTCTAAAAGAAGTACTCGAGCTTGCTGCTGAAGCTTGGACAGAAACTGACCCTCTTACGGATCGTGAACGGCAAGTTTTACGCTTAGCTACCTAAGGAAAAACAAGCCCAGATATAGCTCAGCAGTTAAAGCTTAGTGACGGTACGGTGCGTAATTATCTTTCTGAAGCCATTACTAAGTTGGGGCTTAGTAACCGTAGTGAAGCGGCACGCCTAGCACGTGAAAAAGGCTGGCTTTAAGCTTTGTAACCTAGCTGCTCAGAAATGCTCTGCGCAGTAGCCTTGGTGAGCTTTCCTAAGTTTTGAAGTTTATCTTGAGAAAGCCGATAAGAAGGTCCAGACACGCTTACAGCAGCAATGACTCTAGCAGCCTGATTAAAAATGGGTGCAGCCACGGCATTAAGGCCAAGCTCGAGTTCTTCTATGGTGTAAGCGTAACCTTGCTCTTGTATGCCTTGAAGTTCAATTTTTAGGTCTACTGCATCCGTGTGGCTGTGTTTGGTGCAGCTTTTTAAGCTTTTTAAGTAGCTGGCTTGTTCAGTTCTTGGTAAAAAAGCCATGATGGCTTTGCCTGTGGAGGTGCAATTAAGAGGGTTTTTATGACCCACCCAGTTGTGACTCACAATATTTGAACTACCAATAACTTGATCAATATTTAAAACACTGTCATTTTCTAGAACACCAAGATTAACAGTTTCTTGGGTTTTTTCACTTAAGCTTTTACAAAAAGGCTTGGCTATTTTTATGAGTTCAAGATCAGCAGTTATGCTGCCTGCTAAATGCAGTAAGTTAAAGCCAAGACGGTACTTGCCTCGGTCGGCTTCTTGCATGACAAAGCCACGTTTTTCTAGGGTTGCCAGTAAGCGAAATGCTGTTGACTTATGAATATCTAGTTTTACAGCAATATCAGTAACGCTTGATTCGCCAAATTCAGCTAAGTACTCAAGAATGCTTAAAGCACGATCAACGGATTGTATTTGACTACTTAATTTAGGATTCATAAGCAACCTTAAGTATCTAGAGCCTTTACGGCTAAAGCTAATAAATCTAAGCAGCTTGTTTAAACGCAGCTTGGTTTGGGCTAAAGCATATCAAGTTTAAGCCCATAAAAAGAATAAACCAGTGACGCTAACTAAGCTGCTTAGATAGATACTCAGCTTTTAGTTTAATGCGTTCTGATATTGCAACTTGCTGCGTGTCAGGAAAGCGGTAATTAGGACCATAAAGCGTTAATGCTGCAACCACTTGCCTTGCTTTAAAGATGGGTGCAGAAACTGCATTTAAATCTTCACTAAAGTCACCAAAACTCCAACACAAGCCCTGCTTTTTAATAGTTGGGAGCAGCAGCTTAAACTCTTTTTGCAAAGCACGATCAAAAGAACCTGCCGAAAAGTAACGCTCGAGTTCTTCGCTACTCAATTGCGCCATGAAAAGTTTACCTGCGGTTAAGTTGTGCATGGCAAAGCTCGAGCCTGTCCAGTCTTGTACTTGGATGACTTGACCGCCTGATTCTTGCGCTATGAAGCGTGCTTCAAAGCCATTGGGTACAACGAGGGCTGAGTCTTCACCTATGCTTGTAGCAAGGTCTTTTAAGATGGGTTTGGCAAGTCTAATGAGTTTTTCTTCTTCGGTTAGGCTTTGACTTAAAGAATGAATGCGTTTACCAATGCGAACATGTTCATTTTCAAGGCGCTCTACTGCGCCTAGCTGCTCTAAGGTCATAATGAGTCTGGATACTGTGCTGGTGGGTAGCTGCACGCGTTTAGCGGTTTCTGTAACGCTTATACCCACTTCAGATGTCGCTATGACATCCAAAATACTAAATGCTCTTTCGATAGACTGAACCGTTGACACTATCCCGCATTATAGTATAATCCCACCATACAGTACAAACCTATTCAAGCGAAAAGGACTACAAATGGGCAAACGAATCATCACATCAGCCATAACAGGTGCATCCTTCACCCCAACCATGTCACCCCACTTACCCTACAAAATAGAAGACATAATCAAACATTCCATAGATGCAGCCAACGCAGGCGCAAGCGTTATTCACCTGCATTCACGTGACCCACACACAGGCGAACCCAACGCAGATGTAGGCTTATTTCGAGAGTACCTAAAAGAAATAAAAACTCAAACCAACGCTGTCGTTAGCATCACATCAGGTGGCGCAACGGGACAAAGCATAGAACAACGCTTAAGCGTCATTAAAGACTTACAACCAGAACTCTGCACCTGCAACATGGGAACTATCAACTACGGCGGCTTCCCCATGATTCCAAAATACGAAGGCAAATGGGAATACGACTGGGAACAACCCTTCTTAGAGCTCACTCGCACCGAACCCTTCGCCAGCCGTTTTGCCGACATAGAGTACATGCTCACCACCCTACACGACGAAACCGGAACTCGCTTCGAGTTTGAAGCCTACGACGTAGGTCACATTTACACCCTTGCCTACTACAAAGACATGGGCTACATAAAAGGCCCCATATTCTTACAATTTGTACTTGGCACCATGGGCGGCATAGGCGCAGATGTTATAGATAACCTTGTCTTTATGAAACGCACAGTAGATCGCCTACTCGGAGACGATGTGCAATGGTCAGTCCTTGGCGGCGGACGCTGGCAAATGAACACCGTAACAGCAGGCGCAGTCATGGGCAGTCACGTACGTGTAGGTCTAGAAGACAGCCTTTATATATGCAAAGGCGCAGTCGCAGAAAGCAGCGCCCAGCAAGTCGAAAAAATAAGCCGCATCATGAGCGACTTATCACTAGAAATAGCCACTCCCGACGAAACCAGAAGCATACTCGAGCTTAAAGGTAAAGAGAACGTTAATTATTGATTTAAAGGAACAGTCACCCTATACTAAGCGTACGTTGTTATATTGTTAGCGTACGCTTAAGGAGAGATGATGAAATCAGTGACGCCAACAGAACTAAGAAGCAATATTTATCAATTACTAGATGAAATCATCCAGACAGGTGTACCCATAGAGATTGACAGGAATGGAGTTAAATTAAAAATAACAACCATTGAACCCGTAAATAAACTCAAGAATCTGGTACCCCACCCAGATTTTGTAAACGGCGACCCTGATGACCTGCCAACTCTAACTTGGGAAGACGAACTAAACCTTGATTTTCCTTGATACCCATGTCGTGGTTTGGCTCTACAGCAATCCAAGCCAAAACCTTTCCCCCAAAGCAAAACAGCTTATCAATAACCATGACCTGTTTATATCACCCATCGTGCAACTCGAGTTAAGCTACCTCTTTGAAATAGCTCGTCTTTCGCAGCCAGCTCAGGTTGCACTAAGCTACCTAAGTCAAACTATTGGACTCACTATAAAAGACACAAGCCTACAAGCACTAACAACAAAAGCAGAAAGCCTCACTTGGACACGAGATCCTTTTGACCGTCTAATCGTGGCCCAAGCTAGCCTAAACAACAATCTACTTGTCACAAAAGATAACTTAATTCTTGCAAATTATCCGCAAGCAGAATGGTAAGAACAGTATGCAGAAAATAAAAACCCTCGGCATTGTCGGCACAGGCGTTATAGGCTCAGGCTGGGCAGCCAGAGCACTCGCCCACGGACTAAGCGTAATCGCCACTGACCCCGGTCCAAACGCAGAAAAACAAATGCGTGCAAACATAGCTAACGCATGGCCCTCTCTAGAAAAACTCGGCATAATGCCTGATGCAAGCCAAGATAAGCTTAGCTTCACAAGCTTAGAAGACGTCTGTCAACAAGCAGACTTTATTCAAGAAAGCGCACCTGAACGCCAAGACCTAAAAAACAAACTACATGCCCAAATGGACGCTCTCACACCCAAAGAAGTCATTATTGCCTCAAGCTCATCAGGGCTACTACCCAGCGACATACAAGAACACATGCAGCACCCCGAACGCATGCTCATAGGTCACCCCTGTAACCCCGTCTACCTACTACCCCTCGTAGAAATAGTTGGCGGAAAGGCAAGCAGCCAAGAAGCCATACAAACAGCCAAAAGCTTCTACAAAAACCTCGCCATGCACCCCCTAATTGTACGAAAAGAAATAGAAGGCTACCTAGCAGACCGCCTACAAGAAGCCCTCTGGCGCGAAATACTCCACCTTGTTAACGACGACATAGCTAATACCGGCGAACTTGACGAGGCTATCATCTACGGCCCCGGCTTAAGATGGGCCATGATGGGCACCAACCTCACCTACCATTTAGCAGGTGGTGATATGGGCATGAGACACATGCTCAACCAATTCGGCCCTGCCCTAAAACTACCCTGGACCAAACTCGAAGCCCCCGAACTAACCAACAGCCTCATTGACAAAATGGTAGAAGGCACCCAAAACCAAGCTGGCAGCCAAAGCATAAAAGAACTCGAGCGTCTAAGAGACAACTGCCTTATAAGCATCATGAGGGCACTCCAAGAACACCAATACGCTGCTGGCAAAATAATGACTGAGCTTGACGGAAAACGCTACCAAGCCAGCAGCAAAAAAGTCTGGCAAGAAGGCGAAACTATAGATTCACCACTCGAGCTTTACAACTGCAATGTAAGCCCAACATGGATTGACTATAACGGCCACATGACCGAAGCTAGTTACTTAACTGCCTTTGGTGAAGCCAGCGACCAACTCTTTCGCTATATTGGTATAAACGAAAGCTACCGCAACGAAGGCAAAGGCCACTCCTTTTATACAGTTGAAAGCCACATCAATTTCTATCAAGAAGTCGGCAGTGGTGAACCCCTAAGATTTACAACCCAAATCATTGGTCTAGATGACAAACGTTTACACTTCTTTCACAGCATGTACCACGCTAATACAGGAAAGCTAATAGCCACGACAGAACAAATGCTGCTACATGTAGACATGCAAGCAAGCAAAGCTACCGCCATACTGCCACACATCAAAGAAGCCTTAGATGCTATTTGGGCAGTCCATAAAAACCTAGCAGAACCTCAGCAGGTTGGTAGGCAAATGAAAGTAAAAAGCTAGCAAAACGAATATATTGCGAATATACTGAATTATGCCAACAACCGTTCACATCCCCCAACCTTTATTAGACAAAGTTGATGAACGAGCCACAGCGTTACAGCTCAGTCGCAACAAGTTTATTATTACTGCACTCGAGAAAGCTATTGCCGAAGAAACCACGTGGCCAGAAAGTTTCTTGGAAGCCATAAACAAAATGGAAGCCATTGAAGGTGAAAATGAGTTCATGGATATCATTAAGGAGAGTCGTAGCAGCAAAGCGCCCCCTGAGTTATGAACTATCTACTTGATACCAATACAGTTTCTGAACTTATGAGGTCAAATCCTAAAACCGTAGAACGACTTAAAACAGAATCACCACAAACTGTTTTTATGGCACAACCCGTCATTGCAGAAATTGAATTTGGACTTAAAAGATTGCCAAAAGGAAAACGCAAACAAGTCTTAATGAAACACTGGCATATATTCAAATACCAGCTAAAACGAGCAGATTGGACAGATGAAGTAAGTGAAACTTTTGGAAGCTTAAAAGCGAATTTATATCAGAGCGGTGCGGCTCTTGAAGACTTCGACATTTTTATAGCTGCGCACGCTATTGTTCATGACATGTGCCTAGTAACAAACAATACAAAACATATGCAGCGAATAACAGATATCACTTTAGAGGATTGGAGCTAGACCAACTTATGTCACTAACCATCAGCCACCCAAAGCAAGAAGACCGCGCCGCATGGGAAGAGCTTTTTCAAGGCTACGCAACGTTCTACAAAGTAGAAACCAACAAAAGTAAAATGGATGTCATTTGGTCATGGATTCATGATGACAATGAAGCTTTCTGGTGTCTACTCGCCAAAAACGAACAAGGCAAAGCCGTTGGTCTTATGCACTACCGTGAAATGCCATCCCCCTTAAGAGGTACAAAAGTGGGCTTTCTGGATGACTTATTTGTAGACCCTAATGAACGCGGTTCAGGCATTGTTGACGCGCTTTTTGAAAGACTCAACGAAGAAGCCAAAAGACAATACTGGCCCATCATACGCTGGCTAACTGCAGATGATAACTACAGAGCACGAGGCGTTTACGACAAGTTAGCTACGAGAAGTATGTTTTTAACCTATCAGATGGAAGTGAAGTAAGCGTTTAAGTTTATGGTTGATATTTATTCGGATAAGTATGTGAAGAATCTTTTTGATGAAATGTCACAAACTTATGGACTCGTACATCTATTTTTATCTTTGGGATTTGCATATTTTTGGCGTAAAGCTTGTATTAAGTCTATTCCTAAAGATAAAACATTAATCTGTGATTTAATGGCTGGTGGAGCCGAGTGTTTAACTCATATTCGAAGTCAGCTAGGTCAATCTTTAAAGGTTAGCTTGGTAGATTTCTCATCAGAAATGTGCCATAGAGCAAATATGGTAATTGAACGAAAAGG
>CAZWJZ010000029.1:0-5792 GCA_964634665.1 uncultured bacterium
AGCAGGACCCGCAGGACCCATTGCCCCATCTACACCAGCAGGACCCGCAGGACCCATTTCACCCATAAGACCTTGCGGACCTATAGGGCCAGCAGGACCCACAGGACCAGCAGGACCACGTAAATCCCCAGCTTCTAATGCAGCCTTTAAACTAGTCACTTCTGCATTAAGCTGAGCAATCGTGCCACGTGCATCAGCAAAGCCACAGTCAGCACTCTGATTCAACTTTTCAAGAACCTTAGTCACCAAAAATGCACTCTGATAACCCGTCAAGAAACCATCACCATTCAAACGACCCTCAGGAAACGCTTCAGCTAACGCTAAACGCTCGAGTTCTGCAACATAAGCACCTGACCAGTGACCCTCAGGAATATCTGTGAATCTAAAACCCGAATCAGCTTGTGCTTGACAGCCTGTTGTGTTGTCTATGGTTCTTAAAAGCTCACCCATCAGCAGTGCAGCTTGGTAGCCTGTTAGGGTATCTTCACCTAAAAAAGAACCATCTGGAAAAGAAATGCTTATACCTGCATTACTTAACGTAGTTAAAGACTCACCCTTCCAGTTCCCTTGTGCAGTTTGCACAACCCCGAAGCCAACAAGCGCAAGGCAAGTCAGTGTAATAAGTATTCGTCTCATTGTTAACCTTCCTTCCTAATCTTTTTGTTCTAGCTTTTAAACTTTATAATTCACCTAGCAAACACGTTTTAACTGACCGAAAATGCAATTTCAGGGCATGCACTTTCAGTCAAGCTAGCATAAGCACGTCAGAATACCTTATTCCTAACTAGAGCTTATGAAAACGCCTGATGATTTAAGTCATCCTTAAGCTTTTGTTCATAAAGAAGCAAGTCAGACTAGTAGTATTTCAGCTACTTAAGTAACGCACAAAAGTAGTTAAGCCTCTAACATGACATGAATACGACCATTACGATTATGCAAAAAACCAGCCTTATAACCACCCCGCACCGCAAGTAACTCAGACAAGACACTCACCGCAATTTCCTCAGGCGTATCAGCCCCCACATCCACACCAATAGGATTACGCACTCGAGCTAAATCTTGCTCAGTTGGCATAAAGCCTTCTTCTTTTAAAGCAGCAAGCATATCGTCATAGCGTGAACGAGGCCCCAACACGCCAATATAAGGCGCTGGTGTATCTAACAAAAACTTAAGACTTTCTTTGTCACGCTCTAAATGATGATTCATAATAATCGCGTAACTACGAGGCCCCAAAACAACTTTCTCAGCAAAACCACTCGGATGCGTACGAATAAGCTGCTTAGCTTGCGGAAAACGCTCAGTCGTAACAAACGCATGACGCGCATCAATAATCGTGACATTAAACCCCAGTGAATGCCCAAACGCAGCCATCGGCATAGCATCATGCCCAGCACCAAACACAACCAGCTCAGGCGAAGGAATATTCACATCAAGAAAAACATCTACAGTTCCACTAGCAAGCTTTACAGTCTTAGCAACCGAACGCGGGTACAACTCAGCCATCTTTTCTTTCGCCAAGTCTAAAAACTCAGCATCTAAAGCAGCGTCTCCTAAAGAACCCATTGTCTGCCCTAACTCATCAACAAAGAAACGTGAGCCCTTAACAACAGCAGAACCCTCAGACTCAATAACCGTAACTAAACACGCAGCCTGCTGCTCACGTACCGCCTTCAACCACAAGGCATTCTCGTGACCTTTATCAAACGGTTCAATATAAACATCAACCGCGCCACCACAACCAAGCCCTAAGCCCCAAACCAAATCTTCATCAAGATCAAAAAAATGAACTTTTGAATCACCAGATGCCATGACCTGCTTAGCAATTTCACCAACTTCTTGCTCTAAACAACCACCAGAAATCATGCACACCTGATTCCCGCTAGCATCAATAAGCATTTTGGTACCCTCACGACGATACGCACTCCCCTTAACCCGCACAACAGTCGCAATAGCCGCATCTAAACCCGCAGCTTGCGTATCATCAATTGCGTTAAGTAACCTAATCACTTCTTGCATAACGCCTCCAAATATCTAGTCATTACAGTCTAAAGCTAGACAGCAAAAGAAACGGTTATGCGGAGCGCAATCGCAGAAAGTAGCCTTCATTCAAAAAAATTTTCTTAGTGGCTTAAGTTTCTGCGTAACGTAATACAGCTTCTACAAGCACATCTGTCGAATCAATCAGCGGAACGTTTAAATCCTCTTGTTTTAAAACCAAAGGCACTTCTGTACAGCCTGCAATAATCACTTGTGCACCTTGATTAACTAAGCTTTGCGCGAGGCTTTGCATGGCTTTTTTAGTACTTTCTTTTTGTCCTGCTTTTATTTTGTACATGAGTTGCATAAATTCGGATTGTGCATCTGCATCTAGCTGAAGGGTTTTTATGCTGTGTTTAGCAAAGGCTGTTTGGTAAAGCTGCGCTTGTAAGCAACCATCCGCAGCCAAAATGCCTACCTTTGAAGCGTTTTCTTTAAGGCTAGCTTTTACAACTTCATCTATCATGCTTATAAACGGAATGCTTAGTGCAGCTTCAATAGCAGTTTGGTAAGCATGTGCGGTATTGCAAATCATTACTACAGCCGTTGCACCAGCACGCTCGAGTGCTTTTGTGGTTTCTATGAGAGCGGGTTCAGCGCTAGGGCCTGTGCCTGCAAGGGCTTCGTTACGGTTGGGTACTTTTGGATTGTTGTTAATAATGAGATGCAGGTGATCTTGGTCTTGTTTTGCGGGGGTTCTTTGCAGGACTCGAGTGAAGAAATCTAAGGTGGCTTCTGGTCCAAGGCCACCTATGACGCCTATGGTTTTGTTTTTTGTCATGCTTAACTTAGGCGAATAAATCTTGGTAGGCGTAAAGGGCTGGGCTGCCACCTGTATGCAAAAAGACGACGTTATCGTTTTTATTAAAGTGATTGTTTCTTAGTAAATCAATAAAACCTGCTGCGGTTTTACCTGTGTAGACTGGGTCGAGTAATATGCCTTCGAGTTGCGCAAAGAGTTTGACGGCTTCTATCATGCTGTCTGTAGGTAGTGAGTAGCCTTCGCCTACGTAGCCGTCCAGCACGGTGAAAGCTTCTTTAGGTACACCGTTTGCAATGCCTAAGGATTCAGCGGTTTCTGTGGCTAGTTTGTGTAGCTTTTCTATTTGGGGTTCTGCTGCTGCTCTGGTACTTATGCCTGTTATGGGGATGTTTGCATTATTACCAATAAAGCCTGTGACTAGCCCTGCGTGTGTACCACCAGAACCACTCGAGCATATAACTTCGCTGATGTTTAAGCCCATGTCAAAGCTTTGTTGTAAGATTTCTTCGGCGCAGGCTACGTAGCCGAGTGCACCTAGTTTGTTTGAGCCGCCTCCCGGAATGATGTAGGCTTTGCGGCCTGCTTTTTTAAGCTCTTCTGCTTCGGCTTGCATGACTGCATTTAGGTCTTCGCCTGCTTTTTTAACAATGAGTTTTTCTGCGCCGAGCATCTGAAATAAGAAGTTATTGCCACTGGCAGTTTCTTTGTAGCTGTTAGGCACGCGTTCTTCTAGTACAAGTCGGCATTTGAGTCCTTCTTTAACAGCTGCAGCTAGGGTTAAACGGCAGTGGTTTGACTGTACTGCACCTACAGTTATGAGGGTATCAGCCCCTTGTGCAAGCGCGTCAGCTACTAGAAACTCGAGCTTGCGGGTTTTGTTACCCCCTGCGGTTAAGCCTAGAAGATCATCGCGTTTAACGTATAGATTAGGGCCATTAAAGTGCTTAGTTAGATGCTCGAGTTTTTCTAGAGGGGTTGCATTTGGGGTGTAGCGTCTGCGTGGGAATTTGGCTAAATTCATGGCTTACTCCTTAGTAGGCTTGTGTCAATAGAGTGACTATAGTCTACACTTAGGTAGGCGCATTTGAACCGTAATGACTCTATAGTTAAACCTTTAAGCCACGTTTTTTAGTTATATTTTCAGTTCTAAAAAAAAGTTTAGTCTTCAATTTTTACTTTTCCGCCACGCCTAGACTTCATAGGCATCATGCTTAAGGCTCGCAATAGGCATGGTTAAGGCAATGATTATAGGAACTATAAACCTTATAATATCTAAGAATCTTGTAGTTAATCCTAAAAGCTCTAGACCTAGAAAGTATTAAGCCACAGCTTCTAAGTTGTGTAAATACATTTCTAGCTGTTCAGCAGGTACAGGGCGACTAAAGAAATAACCTTGAGCTTCATCACAGTTATGCGCTTTTAGAAACTCGAGTTGCTCAGCGGTTTCTACGCCTTCAGCTACAACATCTAGTTCCATTGATTCGGCTAGGGCAATTATGGAGCGCACAATTGCTCGATTTACAGAGTCAGTTGCGTCAATATCTTGAACAAAACTACGATCAATTTTCAGGCAGTGTACAGGTAAGCGCTTCAGGTAATTTAATGAAGAGTAAGCGGTACCAAAGTCATCTATCGCTAAGGTTATGCCTTCAGCAGCTAAGCGCTCAAGCTTATGAATGTTGAGTTCCACATTAAGCATGGCGGTACTTTCAGTAATTTCAAGCTCGAGTAATTCTGCTGGTATGTCAAATTGCTTTATGCTTGCTAAGACTTTGTTGACAAAGCCTTTATCTTGCAATTCGTGTACCGAGACATTGGCAGCTAGTCTTAGCTTTAAACCTTTGCGGTGCCATGTTTGTATTTGGGCGCAAACTTTTGTTAAAACCCAATCTCCTAAAGCGTTAATCATGCCGCTTTCTTCTGCTAGTGGAATAAACACCGCAGGTGAAACAAAACCCTTTTCAGGATGCTGCCACCTTATTAAAGCTTCGGCACTACTTACTTCAGCTGTTTTTAGGTTGATGCGGGGTTGATAGTAGAGTTCAAAGGCATCTTCTTGCAAGGCTTGCTGCATGTCTCGTAAGAGCTGCATTTTATCAGTAACATTTCGGTCTAATTCTTCAGAAAATAAGAAAAAGCGATTCTTGCCTTGGCTTTTGGCTTGATACATGGCTATATCTGCAAGTTTAACAAGCGCCTCGGCATCTTTAGCATGGTAGGGATAATAGGCAATACCTATGCTAGCTGTTACTTTAAATTCTTGACCAAAAATATAAAAAGCTTGCCTTAAGGTATGTAAAACTTTTTCAGCAATCTTAATGGCTACCCCCGGTGAGGCAAGATTTTCAAGGATAATTGTAAACTCATCCCCGCCAAGTCTGGCAACCAAATCTGAGCGTCTTAGGCATTTTGTGATGCGCTGCGCAGCCTGAAGCAGTAACTGGTCACCTGCTGCGTGACCCAGCGAATCATTAATCAGCTTAAAGCCATCAAGATCAAGAAAGAAGAGTGCCAAGCCTGACTCATGATTGGCTTGCTGAATAACGTCATCTAAATGCTTATAGAAATGCGCACGATTAGGCAAACCTGTCAAAACATCATAATTAGCTAAACGCTCGAGTCTTTGGTTGCTGGCTGCTAAGTCATCTGATAGTTTATAGCGCTGCAACAGCACCGCCATTTGTGCAGCAAAGACTTTTGCCATGGCTTCAGTTTCTGGGTCTAATGCACAAGAGCTTTCAAAGCTATCTAGGCTTAAAAGCGCAATGAGGTTATTTTCGAACAAAACTGGAATAAAGAGGGTTGATTTAATTTCTGAAATGCGCCCCACTCGAGCTAAAACTTGTCTATTTTCTTTTGTTAATGCAGCTTCGTAAACTTGTGTGTCAGGGTTGATAATTTGTGGGTTCATATCTGGGCTGATCAAAAGCTCTGCTTCTGAAAGCGAAACGCCTTGAAGCTCGCTAAGGTCAAACCCTTCTGAAGCTACAAA
>CAZWJZ010000029.1:5802-11937 GCA_964634665.1 uncultured bacterium
GCAAAAGCTATTGTCTTTTGTGCGTAGCAAAATACTGCCTGCGTCAGCTTTATGAAAGGTTCTTAAGGCATACGCTAAGAGGCGTTTATAAAAGTCATTTTCAAACCCTTGGTACAGCAAGTCCGCCACAAAATCAATAATTTGCTGATGAAAAAGCTGCCAACGCTCGAGTTTTAATTTGTCATTCTCCAAGTTTTTTGCAGAGAGTTGCAGGCTTTCATTCAGCTCGCGCATTTCTTGAGATGAGATTTGTAGGGAGCGCTCTAATAAGTAGCGACCTTTATCTTCTTCTTGATAAGCGTCATTTACCCTTGCTAAAAAGGCTTGCCATGTTTTTAAGTCGGGCAGAGTTTCAGAGTCAAGTGAAAGCTTTTTTAGTTGTCTTTGCAGTAGAGCGTGTTTAATATGAGTCATGTTTTTACTGTTCGTATAACAAGGTTAAGGTCATGGTTTGATTGTGTAAGTCGCAAAAGCCATCTTCAAAGGGTGATATTTCTCCGTAAGAGTAAAAACCAATTTGCTGTGTGCCTTCAGGTAGCTTTTCTAAACAAGCTTCAAACTCTTCTTCGCTACGTTGACCTAAAACAAGCCTGCGACCTATGCAACTAATGGCAATGCTTAGTACATTTGTTGCATCTATCTTGTCGCTAGCATCATAAGCAGATTGTGATGCGCCTTCAATCAATCTTTCGGGGTTTGCTTTCATAAGCTGCACATAGCTTCCTTCAGGTACATCGCCAGCAAAGGTCATACTTTGATCAGCTTCATTAACTGCCAAAATGGTTCTAACCAAACGGTTCTGGTCTGACTCATCAGACCTTATGCCCAGCGGAAAGAGTAGACCTGAGGCAGGTAAATCAGCAGCGTAGTCACCCAAGTAGGTTTTGTAAAGCTCGAGTGCGGGTTTGTTATCTATTTCGTATAAGACGTTTCCTTCGGAGCGACTAACTCTGCGTTCTATGCCAAAAATATCCCAGCCGCCTTGCGTACCATAGGCAATGTGTATGTGCTCCCCGTAAAATCCTAGAACAGTGACTAGGTTTTCTGTGGGTTTAGCATCTTGCAAAACCCAGGTTTGACTAAAGTTTATTTTGTCACCTGCAAGTCCGCCTGTAATAATGACTTCTGAATCTAGGTTTTCTCTTAAGCCTTTGACTAAGGCGCTACCATTTACATGAATGCCGTCTGAAAGTACTAAGACGCCTTTTAAGTCTGGTGATTGTAGTGTTTTGGCTAAGCTTGAGGCTACTTCAAAAGATGCTTGGGGTGAACTTACTTCTGCACTGACTAACCGCAATTGGGTCTGCTTAAACCTAATAACGGATACAACGGCGCTTGCTTCACTAAGGCAATCTCCTAAAATTTCACCTGCAGTGGAGCAGCCCATGAGTTTAGACTTAGGGTAAGCATTTTTCAGATCTAAAAAAACTTGTTCTTGAAAGCGCATTTCAGAATCTGCAAATATCAGTACGAGGGTTTGTTCTGAGTCTAAGTCAGGAAAAGCAGCTACAGTCCAACCTGCTTCCGGATAGAAGGCAAAGGTGGCAACGGTGGAAGAGTTAGTTTTTGTCATAATTATTCCCGCTCATTAAAAGCTTTGATCTAGTACTTTGCTTTAGTATAGATAGGGTTGTATTACAACTTAATTACATTAAGCTTCATTTTGACTTACTCCATAGTAGCTTTGCAAACCACCAAGCTGATCTGCCCATACTCGTTTAAATGCCTTTAGACAAAAGAACAAAGCGGTTGTGACTGGAATAACTCAGCAATCAAAGTCATGCCTCTGGCTCAAGGCTGTCAAAGTTATGCCTCTGGCTCAAGGCTGTCAAAGTTATGCCTCTGGCTCAAGGCTGTCAAAGTTATGCCTCTGACTTAAAACTATTTTGCTCAGATGAATGTACCTATAAGCAAATTCACCATGAAGCTACTTAGTTTTAAGTCGTTTCTCAAGTTACAAACAATCGTAGTGTAAGAAAATGCGTTACACTTAGGCGCATGACCCAACACGAACTTTTTGATTCTTTAACAGAAGCCCAACTTAGACAAAAAGACTGCGCAAAATGGCATTTTCATCCTGAAGATGTTTTACCCTTATGGGTTGCAGATATGGACTACCCTATTGCAGATGTCATTAAAGATGCTTTGCGAAACCATATTGATACTAATAACTTTGGTTACCCAGCTAAAGACGGTTTAGCTGGCTTAAAAGAGGCTACCTTAGAGCGCTTAAAAAACAAGCATAATTGGCAGATAAAAGCTGAAGATTTAACGCTTATCAATGGCATTGTGCCAGCCTTATTTATGAGTGTTATGGCGCTTAGTAGTACTGGCGATGAAGTTATCATTCCTTGCCCTGTTTATGGCCCTATTACTATGGCAGTAGAAAACACAGGTCGTAAAGGCGTTCGTGTAGCCTTTGTACAAGAAAACGGCAAATACGTTTTTGATATGGACGCCATGGAAGCAGCCGTTACGCCAGCCACTCGAATTCTTATGCTATGCCAGCCTCATAACCCTATTGGTAGAGCGTTCACACGTGAAGAACTCGAGCTTCTTGCTGCGTTTGCTTTGAAGCATCGCTTGTGGGTTATTAGTGATGAATTGCATAGTGATTTGGTTTTTAGTGAATCGAGGCACATTCCGTTTGCATCTATTAATGATGAGATTGCTCAGCGTACCGTTACGGTCTTTGGACCGACTAAGACGTTTAATATTGCGGGTTTAAAAATTGGTTTTTTGGTCTCGCAGAACCCTCAACTTCTGGCAGCTTTTAATAGTGCTTCGGGTGGCTTGATGGGTCAGCCTAATTCTATGGCACAGGCAGCTACCCTTGCTGCTTTTAAACATGGGGATGATTGGTTGACAAACACGCTTAGTTATCTTGAGGCTAACCGCAACTTTGTAGCTGAGTATCTTGCAAAAGAACTTCCTGAAGTGCGCTATACGCCGCCTGAAGCAACCTACCTTGCTTGGCTTGACTTTAGGCATTATGAATTTGAAAATGCTGAAACGTTTGCCTTAGAAAAAGCAAAAGTAGCTATGAATGATGGCGCTTGGTTTGGCCCTACAGGAGCTGGCTTTTTGCGTCTTAACCTAGCCACTTCAAGAGCTATTTTGACAGAAGCTTTAGAACGAATAAGTAAAGCCCTCAAATCTTAAAACATGTTTGACGCCTTCCCTGAAGCGCTTAGTAACTGCCAGTTTTGCCCACGTTTAGCTGAGCACCGCGTGGCTGTTGCTAAGCGTGAACGGATGGTTCGTCATGCTTATGCTGCTGAGTCTTACTGGGGTAAACCCGTGCCTGGGTTTGGAGATCAAAACGCGTCAATTCTTTTACTTGGCTTAGCACCCGGAGCACATGGTAGTAACCGAACGGGTCGTATGTTTACCGGAGATGCCAGTGGTGACTTTTTGTACCCAGCTTTGCATCGGGTTGGCTTAGCTTCTCAAGCTGAGTCTATAAGTCAAAATGACGGTATACGCTTAAAGCATCTTTGGATAACAGCAGCCTGCCGCTGCGTACCCCCAGCCAACAAACCTAGTCGCACTGAACTAAACAACTGTCAGCACTGGCTCGAGTATGACTTTAAGGGTTTAGAAAAACTTAAGCTTGTTTTGGCTTTGGGTAGCATTGCGCATAATGCTTATCTTGATTTACTTTTAACTAGGGGGCATAAGCTTGTTAAGAAGAACTATGCCTTTAAGCATGGTGCGCTTCATAGGTTTGAAAATGCCTTAGCCATGCTAGACAGTTATCATGTGAGTTTTCAAAATACCAATACAGCTAAACTTACCCAAGAGATGTTTGACGCTGTTTTAAAGCAAGCCATTGCCCTCAGTAAAAAGGATTGAGCCCTTGTTAGCACTAGCCTCTAGTACCTACTAGCTGCTTACTCTTGAGATGCTCATAAGGTCACCAAAAGACGCAATAGCGCAATTTTAGGCCTAGACGTACAAAATGTCCACAACAGCAGCTTGTATAAGCACCTTACTCGAGTGCTTCGTGTACTAAAGTCATATTTTATTAGCCTTAGTGGGTAAAAATAGAGTTTATGAATTTATCTTCTAACCCAAGCTTAGCAATTGCAGCAATTATTGGTTTGGGTATATTTGCCCAGTGGTTTGCTTGGCGTGTTCGAATTCCCGCTATTTTACCGCTTTTGGTTATCGGTTTTCTGATTGGGCCTGTTTTTAATATTTTAACCCCTTCAGATCTTATTAGTAGTGACTTTTTGTTTCCTGCCGTGTCACTGGCTGTGGGTCTCATTCTTTTTGAAGGCGGCATGACACTGCGTCTACCCGAAATTCAGGGAGTGCGTTCTGTCATTCGTAGGCTAATCAGTGTTGGTGCCATTGTCACATGGTTAACCTCTACCGCAGCGGTTTACCTCATTGTAGGCTTAGAACTTCCCTTAGCCTTTTTGTTCGGCGCGCTTATTATCGTTACGGGACCAACCGTTATTGGACCACTCATTCGAAATGTTCGTCCTACTACGAATATAGCTAATATCTTAAAGTGGGAAGGCATCTTAATTGATCCTATAGGTGCACTCATTGCTGTTTTGGTGTTTCAGTATCTTCTTATTGCTAATCAAGCCAATGCCTTTGACTTCACCATCTTTCTTATGGTTCAGGTCATCATTATAGGAAGTCTTATAGGCATTTCAGGTGGTTTATCGCTAGCCTTTATTTTAAGACGCCATTATGTACCCGACTATCTAGTCAACCTAGTTGCTTTAGCACTCGTGTTCGTCACCTTTTCTGCCTCTCATAGCTTAGTGCAAGAGTCAGGGCTTTTAGCAACCACGATTATGGGAATGATTGTTGCCAATCGAGGCGTACCAAACCAAGAAGAACTCTTAAGTTTTAAAGAAACCTTATCCATTCTACTTATCTCCATTTTATTTATCATTTTGGCCGCAAATATAAACCTCGATATATTCTTAGCTAACCTAAGCTGGCGCAGTTTAATACTTGTTCTTGTGATTATGCTTGTTGTTCGCCCTTTAAATATTTTTATTAGTTCCGTTGGCTCTTCCCTAAGCTTTAGAGAAAAACTCTTTCTCTCATGGATAGCCCCCAGAGGTATTGTAGCAGCCTCAATTAGTGCCCTCTTTGCTTTTGAATTAAGTCACTCAGGCGGTTTTGAAAATGCCCCCGATGTAGAAGCACTCGTATTTATAGTTATTGTAGGCACCGTTGTACTAAACAGCCTAACCGCTAAACCTTTAGCAAAACTCTTAAAAGTAGCTGAGCCAGACCCACAAGGTTTTATCATTATGGGCGCACATCCCTTTGCCAGAAGCATTGCATCATTCCTCAAAAATGAAGGCTTCACAAGCCTACTATCAGATACCAACTGGGCAAACATAGCCACAGCTCGAGTTGACGGCTTAAATGCTTATTATGGAAGCTTGTTATCTACCAATGCAGATGATGAGGTGAGCTTGTCAGGTATTGGTAATTTATTGGCCCTTACTTCAAATGATGAAGCAAATACACTTACTGCCTTAAAGTATGCACGTGATTTTGGGTCTCAGCAAGTATTTCAGTTGCAACCTAGACGCAGTACTAATGAACGTAAGCAAGTCAGCGAAGCGCAGCGTGGTAAGACTCTTTTTAGTGCCGATAGTACTTATGCGAGTTTGAGTAATTTATTTAATCGGGGTGCAAAAATTAAAAAAACGAATATTACCGAGCAGTACGGCATTGCAGATATTGAAAGCCTTTACAGCGAAAATTACGTACCTATGTTTGTCATTAAGGGCAACAAAATACGAGTTATGTCAGAAGGTAGTAACCCGCCAGAACTAGGGAGTAGCTTTGTTTATTTAGCTATAGAGCCTTCAGAACTTCCCAAACCTAAAGAAAAAGAAGTTGCCCCAGCACGTTCAACCGTTTTATATAAATAGCCGTTACACAAAAAACTTAAGCGTTTGCTTATCACTTTTATTTTAATAGTTGCATTTCCAATAATTATTGTACCATTTACTTTTCGCCCTCTTTATTAATCCCCTAAGAGCTTCTCCCTGAACAGCCCTGAGCCAGAGCTATCATCTTTGAACAGCTAATGCGTTTGTTCATAACCGCTCCGCTCTTTTGGTTCAAGACTGTTCATAACCGCTCCGCTCT
>CAZWJZ010000029.1:12037-14362 GCA_964634665.1 uncultured bacterium
TGTTCATAACCGCTCCGCTCTTTTGGTTCAAGACTGTTCATAACCGCTCCGCTCTTTTGGTTCAAGACTGTCTTAAAAGAGCCAAAGTCAAAAGCCGTTTTAGTGCAGCTTTTTCTAGAAATGCAATGGAAATGCTTAGAGAATCAAAAAAATGTGGAAAGGCTAACCCAATAAAAAATGAGCAAGCCCGAAAGCTTACTCATTTTTTAGGAGGAAAAAAAACCTTATTCGCTAGCTTCGTCTAAGAATTGCTGGAGCTTCTCTGTATTAACGGTAATAGGTGCACGACGACGACGCACTGCACCATACTCTAAAAGGCGGGCTAAGCAATGAGACACAGTCTCACGGGTTGCACCAATCATTTTGGCTAAGTCTTGCTGAGTAAGGTTAAGATCAATAACTGTGCCACGTTCACCATCAACACCAAAGTCATTAGCTAACCGAAGGAGCAAGTTAGCTAAGCGACCAGGCGCATCAAAAGCACCAACCTCAGCAAAGCGTGATTGTGCTTGCCAAAGGTTAGTTGACATGACCTGAATAAATTTCATAGCAATATGCGGATGGGTTGATAAAAGACGCTGAAAGTCAGCCTCTGGCAACACAATAAGGGTGGTATCAGTAACAGCTTCAGCTTGGTTAGGGCGACGCTCACTTGGTAAAAGAAGTAATTCACCAAAAATGTCGTACTTACCAAAAAGAGCTAAAATCATTTCTTTACCATTAGGGAAGTACATGCTGATCTTCACCATGCCATCACGGATGAAGTAAAGCGCATCAGCGTGATCTTCCATATGATAAATGATTTCACCAGCAGAAAACTTTTTATAAGGCGTAATGCGTGTAATCTGCTCGAGTTCTTCAGCGGAAAGATCTTCAAATAATTGTGTATTTTTTAAATGCCATACAAGGCTTGGGTATTCATGCATGTTGAAAGGTATATCATCATGCCGCGGTTTGGTGCAAGCATTTAGCTGCTAAATATGACTTATTTAACATATTTATGCTACCTAAAGCTGCACAATAGTAAATTTTTAACGCTCTTGAGGGCTTAGTAAGTAAGCTATAAGCAATTGTGTTGTGGCATCTAAAGCTTTTTTATGCGTTCTTTCATAAGCATGAGAGGCATCTACCCCCGGCCCAATAAGCGCAGCACGGTAACTACCACCTGCACGCCAAGCAGCAGAAGCATCTGAACCATAATACGGATAAATGTCTGTTTTTAAAGGAATACCATTAGCTTTCGCAAGTCTTCTCAGTTGCTGATTCAAACGGTAATCATAAGGACCCGAAGAATCTTTAACACATAGCGTTACACTGTACTCATTACTTGCTTGACCTTCACCCACCGCTGCCATATCTAAACAAAGCAACTCAATGCTCGATTCAGGAATACCTGCCGCAGCACCATGACCAACCTCTTCATAATTAGAGATAAAAAAATGAACATCAGTTTCAGGCGTTTCGTTACGCTCGAGTAGTGTTTTGGTTGCAAGTAAAGAAATAGCGACTGAGGCTTTATTATCTAGGTGACGACCTTTTACAAAACCTGTTTCGGTAACTTGCGGTTGCGAATCTAAAGAAACAAAGTTACCTACTTCTACACCAAGGGCAGCAACATCTTCACGGTTAAACACTTCGGCATCTAAGCGAAGTTCAACAGTGTAGTCACTACGCTCGAGTTTGGCAAGCTCCGGCCCGAAGACGTGGGTGGATTGTTTTACGTTTACTATGGTTGCGCTTATTTCTTTACCTTCGAAGGTGTGTACTTTGCAGCTTGCGCCTTCTATGGTGCTCCAGTCATAGCCGCCAACGCGACTTAGCTTGAGGCGGCCTTTTTCTTTGACTTCTTTAACCATCGCCCCTAACGTATCTATGTGTGATATAATTGTGCGGGCTTGTCTAGTTTTGCCTGCTATTGTCCAAATGAGGGCACCTTTGGGTGTTCTGGAACTAATAATACCCATGTCACTTAAGTAGCGCTCAACACGGTCTAAGGCAAGCTCGGTAAAACCTGTTGGAGAAGGAATGGAAAGTAGGTTTGTAAGAACCTTTGTTGCGTAATTAATGTCTAGTTCAAGCGCCACCATGCGTCTTAGTGTACATCAAATACAAGCTGGGTATTAATTAGAAGCCTCACAGTCTCATGGTAGTTAGCGATATATGAGTTTTTGACTTTTAAGCTACAACTGTTTAGCGCTAATTTTAAAGTACTCGTTTGACCACTTGTAATTGCTTTAATAATTTTTTTGCGTAGGTTGATTGTGTACTGTCATCAACCGTCACGCGCATATGGTAAGCATTAGCATGTATAAACCGTGTTTTGCT
>CAZWJZ010000029.1:14372-24659 GCA_964634665.1 uncultured bacterium
AGCGACATGCCCCGGAAAGAACAGTAAATCACCCAGTTCTATGTCGCTTGCAGGAATCGTTTCTCCTTGCTTTGATTGCTGGTCAGCATCTCGCTCTAAAACAACACCACAATGCCCATAAACCGTCTGCACTAAACCTGAGCAGTCTAAACCCCAAGCTGTAACACCCCCCCAAATATAAGGTGTATCAATAAACCGCAACGCCAATTGACTAACTTTCTTAGCACTCGAGTTTGGCATGAGTTCAAAGGGTTTGAGTAGTGAGGAGCGCAGATAAGCTTTTTGGTTTTTTGCTAATCGCAGTTCTGACCAGTTGTTTTCTTCTTTGGTGACTTGAAGAATGGCGCCTAAGCTTAGTTCCATTTTGATAGCTGAAGAAACTTTGGGAGCCATGAAAGCGTGAGCCCTTGGCACAGCAATCTGGTGGCTTGCCTGTGGAATATGATGGCTTAATGCTGCTATTGGCAGCCAGCCTAGGTAATTATCTTTTTCTCTAGCAACTCTTACAAACTGGTCTACACGGTCAAAAACTTTGACGCGCTCACCGTAAATCAGTTCAGATACCACTTCGGCTTCTTGGTTGGGCTCAGCACGCAAGAAAGAACGCGATACCGCTAGGTACTGGCTGGAGGGTTCTATGAAATTAACTCTTGAAGCGAGCTTATGGGTTTTTGCAAACTGATAGAAAAAGGGTTCAAAATCTGGTGTGGCGAGGCCTTCGAGGGTGCCACCTTGGGCACTTACGGTACAAAAAGTAGTTCGTTTATCAGGAATGAGTTGACTTAATTCTTCTTTCAAGCGCGCATCCAGCGTCGTCATTAGGATTCGTCACCTTTACCTAAAGCTTGCCATTCATCAATACTCGAGGCTTCTTTATAAGGCACAAGCCCTTGTAAATAGCCTGCTCTGGCTATCATATAGCCAGCTAGGGGTGTAGTTATTAAGAAAAAGAGTGCTGTTAAGAGCACTCTTTGGGTAGCTGCGACAGGCACAAAAGCAATTGCTGCACCCAAGAATATACCTAAGCCCCCTAGCGTTACTAGTTTTGAAGAGGCATGTAATCTTGTGTAGAAATCAGGAAAGCGAAACATGCCTATGCCTGCT
This sequence comes from uncultured bacterium, assembly GCA_964634665.1. Taxonomy (GTDB): domain Bacteria; phylum Deinococcota; class Deinococci; order Deinococcales; family Trueperaceae; genus JAHEBB01. The sequence continues at coordinate 15,477 of CAZWJZ010000029.1, forward strand.
GCTAAAATAAAGAAGCAGCCAACCAAAATAAAGAACTCTGCAATGATGTTAGGGCGCACAGTAAGCGCATCCATACTTAATTTACTGTCTTCAGCAGCAAAACCAAAGCTCATGAATAGGCAACTTAGCAATATATATCGAATCATTTCTTACATTACCTTTCGGTTAAGCAAATACCTAGCAAGTGCAACCGTACTTAAAAAGCCTAGAATAGAGAATAGTAAGGCAACATCTAAAAGGTCAGTAAAGCCTGTTTGTAAGGCTATAACCACAACCAAAATAGCAAGATTAGACGTCAAAAAATCCATTGCTACAATCCGGTCACCCCAAGATGGGCCTTTTAATATTCTATAGACCGTTAAAAGCATGGCTATAAGCAAGCAAATCAGCGCAAGTGTTAAAACCATAGTTACTCCATAAATCCTAAAATAAGCTCTTCCATGCGGGTCACACTATCTTTTGCTTTATCAATATCGGCTTCACCCATAGCATGCGCGTAAAGCAAAGACTTATCTTCAGAAACACCCATCGCCACAGTACCGGGCAAAAGCGTAATCGTTGCAGCTAAAAGTGAGATCGCTTCATTACTTTTTACCCGCAATGGCACTGCAATAACATGTGGATTAAATACAGGTTTACGCATAAAGGCTAAGCGTGCAATGACAACGTTAGCGATAAAAAGCTCAATAAAAAATCGGTAAACAAAACGAATCACTGCAGCGGCACGCTTTATAAAGCTATCATCTTGATTACGTTGAATAAGCGCTAAAAGCACAATAGCAAGAAGCGCACCCATAGTTAGTGTGAAGGGTGTTAACGAGCCTAAAAACAGTGCCCATAACAGTGCAGTTAGTACAACAATGAGAAACGGAAGCATTATTCACCCTCACTTTCTGAGTGACTATCATGACCTTCAGCATGATCTTCTAAGACATCACCAATTCGAGGCGTGTCATAACTAACCAAAACAGCCTCTATATAACTCGAGCTATTGAGAAGTTGTGCTGCTGATTGATCTGCAATTTTGTAGAGTGGCCCACTAAATATTGCTAAGGCAACTACTAAACTTGTGGCTATTGCTGTAACAGTTTTCATGCCTAGAGGTAAGGGCACTTTATGTACGGCGTCATCTTCACCCCAAAAAAAGCCTCGCCATATTTCTATGGCTGCGTAAAGAAGTAAAAAGCCTGCAATGACAGCTGCGGCAGCGACTAAGTTGTGCAGCGTTCCGCCTGCTTGGAGTACGCTAGCTATGAGCGAGAATTTACCAATAAAGCCACTGCTTGGCGGCATACCAGCTATGGCAAGAGCGCCTATAAAGTAGGCTAGCCCAAGCCAAGGATAGTTATTTAAGTGACCTTCACTGGTAAAGCGTAAGCCCTCTATTTTTTCAGCAAGCGCAGCTATAAAAAATAAACTCAAGACCACCATAACTGAGTGCATTAAGTAAAAAAGGGCTGCGCTTAAAGCATCTACCCCGCCAGAGAAAACACCCATCATTAGGTAACCAACACTGGCAACATTCGCAAATGCTAAAGCGTGGCGCCAGCGTGACTGAGCTATCATGCCAAGCGCACCTGCCAGCATGGTCAAGCCTGCTAAGCTAAACAAAATGGTTTTAATGAGGGGCTCTTCAGGAAACATGAGCGTGAACGTACGAATAAGCGTGTAAGCACCAACTTTAGTCAAAATTGCGGCAAAAAACGCACTTGCAGCAGCAGCTGGTACAGGGTAAGCATTAGGTAACCAAAAGCCTAAAGGAAACATAGCTGTCTTAGTTGCAAAAACCAAGGCAAGCATCATAGCAACCAGTGTAAGTCTAGCGTCAGGGCCATTACTAGCAATATAAGCACTTACCTTAAGTCCAATATCTGCCATATTAAGCGTACCAACGAGGCCGTAAGTTAAACCAGCAGCCATAACAAATACGGCAGATACAACTAGATTAATCACAACATACTTAAAGCCTTCACGTAGCTGAGGTAAGTCGTTACCAATCAGCAGCAAACCATAAGAAGCAATCAACATGACTTCAAAAGCAACAAACAAGTTGAACAAATCACCCGTCAAAAAAGACATATTGACGCCCATAATCAAAAATTGCAAGAGTGCCTGAAAACCAAAGCGCTCCCTTAATTCATTAATGAGTTTAGACTGACCCCGCCTAGGCTCATGCTGCAAAGAAGAGTTAGCAAACACAACGCTAAGCAAAGCCACTATACTACTCAGCGTAAGCATAATAGCACTAAGAATATCTACAACTAAGCTAATACCCCAAGGTGCAGGCCAACTTGCCATTTGGGTAACCAAAACATTCCCTGTTAAGGCGCGCTGTAACAAAGCAAAACTTACACCTAAAGTACAAAGCGAAGCAAAGACTGCAAAAAAAGCTCGAGCTTTTTTAATGCCAATAAGTAACAGTAGAGCGCCACTCACTAAAGGAATGAGTACGGGTAAAGGAATAAGAATCGTTAAAGGGATGGCTTCTAGTAATACAAAAAAGTTCATGAGTTGGCTCTCGTCGGACCCGTCTCTGGTGAAACACCAGGTCTTTCTGGATTCGCGTAATTCTCGAGAACTTCTATAGGGTCAGGCTTTTCAGTGAGTTCTTGCACATGGTCTGTACCTGTTGCTTGGTAGGCCCTAAGGGATAAGACGAGTAACAAAGCTGTTGTACCAAAACCAATAACAATGGCAGTAAGAATAAGTGCTTGCGGTAAAGGGTCAACATATTGCCCTGAAGTATTAAGCAGCGGTGGTTTACCTGGCGTAACCCCTGCACCTGCAACCAAAATAACAAGATTAGCACCATAGGCCATGAGCGATAAGCCCAAAATGACCCTAATAAGTGCTCTTGAAAGCACCATAAAAACACCTGCGCCAACCAAAACAGCTGCCAAAAGGGGAAGCAAAATCTCCATAGCCTAAGCCTGCCCTTCTTTATTAAAATCTTCAGCCAGTAAATCAATAATCGTTAAGGTTGTACCAATAACTACTAAAAAAACACCCAAGTCAAATAAAGCAGCACTGGCCCACTCAAAGCTACCCACAAACACCCAATCCCTATGCCCATGCGCACTTCGCAAAAAATCATTAGCAAAAATCATAGGATAAATACCTGTTGACACCGCAATCAACAAGCCCAAAGGCACCAATCGCAAAGGCTCGAGCTTTAAGAGCTGACGGTCTAGGGACATGCGTGCCAGTAGGGCGGTAACTGCGACTATCAGCCCTGCAATAAAGCCTCCGCCTGGCGCGTTGTGGCCTCGTAAGAAGAAGTGAAAGCCAATAGCAAGTAGCGCAAAAACAATAGGCATAGCTAGGGTTTTAAAGACGAGTTCAGGGTACTTAGTCATGATGAGTCCTAATCATGGTCAGTTTCTCCCTTAGTTCGTTTTACTGCAATGCGTAAAAGCGCAAAGACAGAAACGGCAACGATAGAAAGTACTGTGATTTCGCCCATGGTGTCATAGCCACGAAAATCAACCAGAATGACATTAACAACGTTATAACCACCGCCAACAGTTTTACTGTATTCAAGAAAATAGTCTTTAATGCGATCAGCAATAGGCGTTTGTACAGCCAGAAGCGCTGTAAACATGGTGGCTGCTACACCTACTGATAAAAGTGCATCTAGAGCAGCACTTCTTTCGGGTCTTGAGTAGGTTTTTAAACGAGGCAAAAATCTGAAGACGGATAAAAATAAAATAATCGTGACGGTTTCTATAAGTAGCTGAGTTAAAGCTAAATCAGGGGCACTTTGCAATACAAAGATAAGGGTAGAGGCAAGACCTGCTAAGCCTGCAAAAATAATGGCAGATAAGCGATTTTGAGCAGCTAAAACACCCACAACACCCACTAAAATAGCAGCAGTAACAAAGAAGTACTCTAAACTTATAGGGCTAAGCTCGACTGGCGTAAAGCGCCACAACACAGACATACCTATAAGCGCAAGCGCTACTATGGGAACCCGCAAATGACTAGCAAAGCTAGCACCTTGTGTGACCTTGGTAAAGCTCACAGCAAACTGCTCTAAAGCTTTTATAAATGCGTAATAGAGCGTGTTATTATTCCAATTAGGCGTTATGGCTTTCTGTAAGCCATGAAACTCATCTCTTATAAAATGTAACCCCAAACCTAAAATCCATGTTAAAACACTTAAGCCTAAAGCTACATTAAAACCATGCCAAATATAAAGCTTTTCAGGTTCATAGCCAAAGCTTGGCGCAGCTAAATTTGTAAACCAGACAGCCACGGTGCTTTTTGTTAAGGTAAGCCCATGTAAGGGGTTTAGTGCCACAATTCCAAATGCAATGACCGCAACTGCTAAAGGCGCAGCAGGCAACCAAAGACGAATAGGAGCTTCATGTACATTGGCTCTTTCACATTTAAATGAGCCAAAAAAGACTTTTAAGAAACGCAACGAGTAAGCAAACGTCATGATGCTACCCGTCACTGCTATAGCAATAGGCACAAAGCCCTCATGCAGCATTTCTTCATAAAAAAGCTCTTTAGAAATAAAGCCCCCAAAAATAGGCAGCCCAGCCATGCTCAAAGCAGCAGGCAAAGCAATAGCAAAAGTTAATGGCAGCTTTCTACGTAAGCCCGACAATTTTGTAAGATCACGCGAACCCGTCTCATGATCAATAATACCTACCACCATAAATAAAGCAGCTTTAAAAGCCGCATGATTCACCAAATGAGCCGTAGCAGCAAAAGCATGCCCAGCACCATACAAAGACATCAAAATACCTAACTGTGACACCGTAGAGTAAGCCAGCAAAGCTTTGAGATCATTCTGACGAAGCGCTAAGTAAGAGCCCCAGAACATCGTTATAAGCCCTACAAACATAACAACAGGTGCAAACAAAGTCATTTCTAACAAAAAGCTAAACTTCGCTACCAAAATAACGCCCGCTTTCACCATAGTTGCACTATGCAAAAAAGCAGAAACAGGCGTTGGTGCCTCCATCGCAGTAGGCAACCACAAGTGAAACGGCAACTGAGCAGACTTCGTAAAAGCAGCCAACAACAAAAACACAACCGCAGGCCCAAACAAAGAACTCTGCCGCAAAACACTAAGCTCGAGTTCTGAGATTTTCATAGTGCCACCTGCTATGCCTAGTAGTGCAACTGCAACTAGTAAGGCAAGTCCACCCATGGCCGTGATGACCAGCGCTTTTGTTGCACCATCTTGTGACGCTTTACGGCTACCCCAAAACCCAATAAGCAAAAAACTACTTATGCTGGTGAGTTCCCAAAAAGCAAATAAAGCAATGAGGTTATCGGCGAGTACCAAGCCCAGCATGGCGCCCCCAAAGCTCAGCAAGTAACTAAAAAAGCGACCATGGCGCTCATTTTTACCTAAATAAGCAGCAGCGTAAGCCAATATAAGCACACCAATACCCGCAACAATTAGCGCAAACATGAGCGAAAATCCATCTGCCCGTAAGCCAATCTCAAGATCAATACTAGGTACCCAAGCTAAGCTTGCCTCAAGCGGCGTATTACTTCTCGCCAACCCTGCAAATTGCAGCAAAAGCAAAGCAGGTAGAAAGCAAAGCATAAGCACATAGCCCGCTCGAGCTTTTAAGAATTTGCCTAGATAGGGGGCGATGATTGCACCTATAAAAGGCAGGAATACGCTCAATAGCAAAAGGAATTGAGCGTTCATACTGTCACCATTAAAACGTTTCTTTTCATTATAACTTTAGTCTACCTTGTCATAAAGAGGACAAATAACCAAATTAAGCTAGCACCCTCGTAAACATTATCTTAAAAATATATTCTCGCTACTACTCTAAAAATATTAATTAGAAAATAGCTTAAATCAAAAAACTAGCTTAGTCTACAAATTTTTCGCTTAATTCAATAAGATTTAGGTATTCGTCAATTTCATTAAAGTTAGCAACTTTAAAGCCGTTTACATAAACCGTTGGTGTACCCCGAATACCCAACTCAACACCTGCATCATAAGCAGTTTGAACAACATCAGAAAACTGGCGCTCCGCTAGGCATGTTGCCATAGAAGCAGTCTCTAAGCCAAGATCTTGAGCCAAACGAACAAAATAGTCAGTCGCATCAGGCAAAGCTTGCCAAGCTTGTAATCTTAAAAACAAAGCATCATGAAATGTCCAGAAAGCCTCAGCATCATTTCCAGCAACCACACATTCACTTGCCTCAGCTGCAGGAAAAGCGTTCGGATGAATGGTAATAAGGGGAAAATGATGAAACTCAAAACGAACATCATCACGTGCTAACAAGGTTTCTTTAAGTTCAGGAAAAATACCTGTCGCAAAACGCGCACAAAAAGGACACTGAAAATCACTAAATTCACGAATCACATGCTTCGCATCAGCAGGCCCTAAAACATGCGTAGCCGCAGGAAACAAGCTGCTATCAAGCTCAACAAGCTCGAGTTTGAATTTTAGGTCATAAGGAGCAGCATCTCCTGTAACTTCGACTCTTAAGAAATACTGCTCTACTGCTAAGGGCACTTCACCTTGTCCGGCAAGTTCACCAATACGTGCTTCAAAAAATTCTCTTACTGGGTTTGAAATACCGTCACCATAGCCACTTGCGTAGCCAATAATGTCAGCCGCTATAGGAATATTGGTTTCATTTAAAGGACCTTCACCCGATACGCTAAAAACAACGCCACCTCGCTCTTCTACTTCAAATCTAAACTCTTGGCCCAAAAAGTAACCCATGACTGTCTTTAAAGGCTGATAAGCAGCTAGTGCAGACTCGAGCTCAGTTGCTGGTTGTCCAATTTGGGCAAAGGCTGTGCTCAGCATAAGTAGCATTAAACTAAAAAGTTGTTTCATTATTTTTAAGTCCTTTCGGTTAGCGGTACAAACTGAGCTTGCGTAACCCGCTTCAATGTTTCTAAGCTTATCTCAACAAGCGAGCTTTTTGTGCCGCCCCCGCCATAATTTAGCGTTTGCGTTACGCTTTCTTGATCAATTAAGGTCATGAGGCGTTCTTTATGCCCAAAGGGAGGCATGGCGCCTACTTCAAACCCCGTTATTGCTAAGGCTTGCTCTGGCTTAGCAAATTTTAGTTTACTACGTGATGTACCGACTGCAGCAGCAAGTAGTTTTTGTGAAATGCGTGCTTCGCCTGCTGCCACTACTAAGACAGGCTGCTCTTGAGCTAGAAACACAAGACTTTTTAAGATTTGACTTGTTTCAACGTTCATAGCTTTAGCAGCGTCAGGCACCGTGGGTGCACTCTGCGCTAATTCAATGAGCTTTGCATCTAGCTTATGTAAGCTTATAAAAGCTTGAATATCTTGAGATGTCAACATGCTTATCTTTCAGTTCATCCTCATTAGCGCTTTACTTATAGTAGTTCCACGAATACTATCAGAAAGTAAAGCAATTTTGATTTTACGATCCCAGATCGCCATGATAAAAGCCAGTTTGACTTTTATCATGGAAATGCTTTTAAACCCCATAAATAGAACTAAACTTTTTATCAAGATAAGCGACATAAGCTTTAGCACTTAAAGCCTCCCCTGTTGCCTTAGTTATTAGCTCATGCGGTGTGTATCTTGAACCATGACTATGAATGTTCTCACGAAGCCAGCCTAAAAGTTTAGAAAAATCACCTGAACGCATATCATCTTTAATAGTCGGATGCGCCTTTTGAGCTGCCTCAAAAAGCTGCACACTCGCTAAGTTACCCAGCGTATAGGTTGGAAAATAACCAATAAGCGCTTCTGACCAGTGAACATCCTGCAAGCAGCCCTCAGCATCATTTGGTGGCGTAATACCAAGATAAGCCTGATACTTCTCATTCCACGCTTCAGGTAAATCAGCAACATCAAGACTAGCTTCAAGCAAAGCAAGCTCGAGTTCAAATCTTATTAGAATATGCAAGTTATAGGTAACTTCGTCTGCTTCTACGCGTATGAGGCTAGGTTCTACTTTGTTAATAGCGCCATAAAAAGTATCTAGCGAGGTACTTTTCAAATGTGGGAAAGCAGCTTGCAAGTCAGCATAATAGCCTTGCCAGAACTCGTAAGAGCGCCCCACCAGATTTTCAAACAAGCGTGATTGTGACTCATGAATACCTAAACTAATTGCAGCACCTAGGGGGGTGCGGTAGTACTTATCCGCAATGCCTTGCTCATACATCGCGTGCCCAGCTTCATGCATGGTGCCAAAAAAGGCTGGGTTAAAAAAATCTTCAAAGTAACGCGTTGTTATACGCACATCATACTTACTAATATCTTGTGCAAACGGATGCACCGTTGGGTCAAGACGCCCATGATTAAAGTCAAACCCTAATTTTTTAGCAATAGCTTCAGCCACTTCACGCTGTGTATTTAAATCAAAATGCGAATGAATAATACTGTCATCGGGCGCTGTACCTGCCTTTAATTTATCAAGCAGTTTTACGCTCTCATCACGCAATTCAGCAAACATGGGTTTAAGCTGCGCAGCCGTTGAGCCCATTTCGTATTCATCATGCAAAGCATCATAAGGATGCTCATCAAAGCCTAAAAAGTCAGCCTCCTGCCTTGTCATTTCAATAATTTTTCGCAATTCAGGCTCAAACGCTTTAAAGTCATTAGAAGCTCGAGCTTTTACCCATGCGTTTGAAGCTTTGGCTCTTTGTTTGGTGAAAGCTTCTATAAAGTCTGAGGGTAGTTTGGTGGCTCGCTCAAAACTTTTAGCAGCTCTGGCTAGTATAGTAGCTTCGTCACTATCTTCTTTAAAGTTTTCTTTAGCTAGTTGACTTAAGTAGTCTTTCATTTTTGAGCTAGTGAGCATTTCATGACTTATGCTGCCTAGGCTTGCAAGTTGCTGGCCTCTAGCTTCTGATGCACCTTCTGGCAGGTAAACTTGTTGATCCCAAGATAAAAGACTGATCGCTTGCTTAACGTCTTCTATGCGCCCATAAAAACTAAGAAATTCCTTGAGTAAAGACATGAAGCTAAGTGTACAGTGCAGCGTGACTCAAGCAAGTTAGATAGTTTAGAGTGCTACCTGAGAAAGAGAAAAGTAGTAGCTAAAAGCCGCTCAGTAAGCAGGGATAAGTAAAAACACTTTTTAGATTTTTCATCTTGTCATTTGACTTTTTCCTTCTTAGTTCTTAGCCAATAGTACTTTTTTAAGAAGCTCGTTAGCTGCGCTCATGCTATCTTTAATCAGTATGAATGTTGATTTATCTGAC
>CAZWJZ010000030.1:0-24642 GCA_964634665.1 uncultured bacterium
GATTTCTCTTCTAACCATTCCTTAGTCTACCTGTTCGAGATATACCACTACCAATTTGACTATCCTGCTGTTAGTTTTGGTTTAGGGTTTTAGAAAGGTTTAGCTATGCAAGAAGAACGCAAGCCTAATCAAATACGTTGGTTTCTAAGAGCTTTTCCTTTAACCTTTTGTGTTTTCATTCTATTTTTTTTAATCTTCTCGTACTTTTTGGTTTTTGCAACCCCAACCTTAGATTTGAGTTACATGATGTATGCAACACTGGCTTTTGCAACTTTATGGTCACTGCTTGTAGGTGTTAAATTCTTGCATAAAAAGTTAACAAAGTTTCTCTTAAACCTTTGGAGACACTTCTACTGGGCAATTCTTAGTTTTTGTGTCGGTTCAATAGTATTGATGACGTGGATCTATTACAGCACTATTCTTAAAGGTGAAGCTATGGGCAATTGGCTACAAGGGCTGGTTATGCTAATGATAGGACATACTTCCCTACTCATCCCTTGGTTGCTTATAGGCTTTTTAGCTGGAGCAGTTCTTGTCCGGCTATATCGGTTTTTTTTATCAAGTATTAAGTCAAGAAAGAGTGCCTAGTCACTTAGGGTGAGCTAAGCCCACTCTCAAGCTTATTCTAAATATAAAAAATCAAACTAAGCTTAAGCAGTTACGCACTCTTAAGCTGTTATAGTGTTTAAATCATGAAAACCTTGTCTAAAATAGGGTTATTACTCTTAGCTGTTTTAGCAATCTTATATGCCGTTTTTGCTGTTCGCTCCAACGCTCGAGTTCCTCATGTGTTTTTTGAAGATGCTAATGGGGTTTTGGTTATTTCGCATCAGGGGGGTGATTTTTTGTGGCCTAGTAATACGCTTTTTGCTTTTGGGCAGTCTGTTGAGCTTGGTGTAGATATTTTAGAGTTAGATGTTCACGCTTCTAAAGATGCTGAACTGGTGGTTATTCATGATGATACGTTGGAGCGCACGACCAATGGTTCTGGTTTGGTTAGAGAGAAGACGCTTGCTGAGCTTAAAAGCTTAGATGCGGGGTTTAACTGGTCGCCTGAACGTAAGGGTGAGCGTTTTCCTTATCGTGGGCAGAGCATTACTATTCCTACGCTTCGTGAAGTTTTTGAGGCTTTTCCTAATGAGAAAATGACGGTTGAGATTAAGCAGTTAGAGCCGAGTATTGCTGGGTCTTTGTGTGATTTGATTAGGGCTTATGGTTTGGCTTCGCAGGTGCTTGTGAATTCTTTTCATGTGGCTGCGCTTAATGAGTTTAGGGGTCTTTGTCCTGAGGTTGCGACATCTACGAGTGCTCGTGAGGTGCGGAATGCTTTTATTTTGACGAGTCTTTTTTTGGGTAGGCTTTACCCTGCGCCGGCTGAGGCGTTTCAGGTTCCTGAAAGGCAGGGTAGTTTAACGATTGTGACGCCTCGTTTGGTTCGTCTTGCTGAGAGTAAAAATATGAATTTGCAGGTCTGGACGGTGAATGAAACAGCAGATATGGAAAGGCTTGTTGCTATGGGGGTGGATGGCATTATTACGGATAGGCCTGATAGGCTTTTGAGGGTTTTGGGTCGGCTTGAAGATTTTCAGCTTCCTGATGCTGTACTTGAATGAAAAAAGCCCACTGGAAAGGTGGGCTTTAAATTTATGCGTTTTTGACTTAGGGTAGTGCTACGGCTTGTCTTGCTAAGGCCATGAGTTGACTGGGTCTGAAAGGCATTTTTAAGTGAGACACGCTCGAGTATTGACTTAGGTCTTCCTCTTGAGCTTCCTTTGATAGCATGATAATGGGGATGTTTTTGTTGTTTTCTATGTTTAGGTGCGGGCCAGCTAAGATGGTTTCGTTTCGACCAACCACTATGAGGTCTGGTTGTTCATTTTGCTCTTCTGCTATAACTTCAAATCCCTCATACTCAAACTTGCGTTTGAGGGTGTCATATAGGTGTGCTTGTGTGTCTATGAACATTACTTTGGGCATTTGACCTAGTTTAAACTTAGCTTAGCGCATGCGTCTGTGCGCATTGACAGTTTAACTTTCGTTTAGCTGTATTGGGCGAGCATGGCTTTTATTTCTTCTCGTATTTGTGTTGCTAGACTTGCAGGGCTTATAACTTTGACAGCTGCTCCCCAACTTAAGACCCAAGGTGACACATCATTAAGGCTACGAACCTGTAAGCTAAGTTTTAGTCCTTCGGGGGTGTCTTCTGATTTGGTCATATAAAAGGGGGGTTTTTCTTTTACCCATTGGCTGTATTCAGGCTTAAACAAAAGCTCAACATGTATTGGTCTGTGGCTTTCTCCGCTTAAGGCTTGTACAGAAAAGCCTACTTGTCTTTCGAATGGCTGTTCGCTAAGCTCGAGTTTTGTTATGCGGTCTAGTCTGAACATGCGCATGGCTTTTCGCAGGTGGCAGTATGCGTAGAGCATCCATGTGGCATTAAAGTGAATGAGGCCGTGGGGGTCTAGGTTGCGTTTTGATGTTTCGGTGCTGTTGTTATCTCCTTTTTTTCGGTAGCTTATGTTTATTTGGCTTTGTTTTATGATTGCCGTGCGGATTTGTGGCAGGGCGTCTGGTATTTTTATGTGGCTTTGTGAATCTGTTGTTATGAAGCGAATGTTTTCTTTTAAGTATTTGACTTCTTTTTGAATTTCTTCGGGTAGTAGGGCTTCTATTTTTCTAACCGCGTTTTGGGCTGCCTTTTGGTACTGAGCATCAAAGCTACTGCTCATAACTTCGCTACCTAGTAGTAGCATAATGGCTTCATCTGAATCGAAGCTTACTGGGGGTAGAAAATAGCCTTCCATAAGCCAGTAGCCTTGCCCTGCAGCGGAAACGATAGGTACGCCTGATTCATTTAGTGCTTGTATATCTCGGTAAATCGTACGTTTTGTCACTTCAAAAAACCGTGCTAATTCTTCGGCTGTTACTAGGTCACGTGCTTGCAGCTCGAGTACTATGGCTAGGAGTCGGTCGGTACGATTCATAAGGTTTTAAAATACCTTATTTTTGTTGCGTAGGCTGTTAATAAGCGAAGCTGTTTAAGCTCGAGTTTTTGCTCTCTTCACAACTTATCCACAGCCTGTGGATAAGTTGTTTATAGGTACGGGCAGCAGCTTAATTTAGTCTTCAAAGAGGTCTAGGATTTGCTGTTTTACACTTTGAAAAGAAGCTGTGCTGGTAATGCTTAGGGCAAAATGGTCGGCTTCTTCAAGCAGCACGTAACTTAAGTCATCGCCTGCCCTTTGAGCTGCCTTAATATAAGTAAGCATATGTTCTTCGGGTACAATACGATCTTTTTTACCTTGTATAAGTAGCTGCTTTACACCTAAAGGCATCATGGCTTGCGGAGATGTTTCTAGGTAGCGCTCAGGATAGCTGTAACCCTCTATAAGGCCTTGCGCTACCCTATCACAAACCCTTTCTTGCGTTGCGCGACGTAAGTCTGTAATACCTGCTAGTGACACAACTGCTTTAAGCTCGAGTGGGTCTTGAGCGTAAAGTGGGCTTTGTGGCGCTAGCTTTTGCCTTGCAGCTGACCATAAGGCTAAATGTCCTCCTGATGAGTGACCAACTATCACAACATTTGTTAGGTCAAGGGGATAGGTTTTGGCTATTTCTCTAAGGTAATCTGTCCCTTTAGCTACGTCTTGAAAGGTGGCTGGGTAGCCTCCCCCGTTACCTAAGCGTCGATACTCTAAATTCCAGACAGCTATGCCTTCTTGCCGAAAAGCTTCTGAGAATGATTCCATGGTGACAGAACGAACAAAGGACTGCCAGCAGCCACCATGTAGCACTATGAGTACAGGATAAGTTTCTTGGTCTGCATCTGGTAAGAAAAGCTGTCCGAATTGTTCAGGGTGTTCACCGTAGTTTATAAGCTTAGTGTTGGCATCTTCTTTTAATTGTGCAGCATCTTGCACATAAACAATAGCGGGTGGAGGTGGGGGAAGCGGCACTTTAGAGCTTATACCAGTTCTGACAAGTTATTTCAAACAAAGCCACAGTTATTCTGATGCTTATCGCACTCCATCCGCGTTTAATCAGATAAGTTAATTGCATGATTAAACGCAATACTTATTAGCTTTGACCAAGTTCTTTAGCACGATTAGCAGCATCTTCAACCGCTTGCATAACGGTGTGCCTAAAAGCTTCTTTTTCAAGAGCTTTCACACCTGCAATCGTTGTGCCCCCCGCGCTAGACACCTCATCTTTTAAATCAGCTGGTTTTTTATTTGCCAAAATGGCAGCTGTACCCGCCAGCACTTGCTGCGCTATATCTTGAGCCATCTCTCTAGAAAAACCCATACGCACGCCACCATCTGCCAAAGCTTCAGCAAACAAAGCAACAAACGCAGGACTCGAGCCTGCCAAACCTGTAAAAGCATCTATGAGTTTTTCGGGCATTGGGTAGACTTTACCTATCGAGCTAAAAAGCGTTTTTGCAAAGGCAATATCTTCTTCAGTTGAACCTTCTCGCGGTGCTAATGCAGTGGCACTTTGAGCAACAGCTGCCCCTAAATTAGGCATGTGCCGAATAACACGATTGCTTTGCACAGCTGTTGAAATAGTCTCGAGAGTAATACCAGCCATAATCGACAAGTAAGATTGGTATTTGTTGGCAATGAGAGGCGCGACAAGTTCAAAGATTTGCGGCTTAACCGCTATGAGTACGCGCTCTGCACTGTCTAGATTGTCTTTAGTTAAAACCTTCACGCCATGCTCTTGGCTTAAGTCTTGCAGTAAGTCTTGATTCGCATCGTAAATACCAATATCTTCAGGTTTTAAGACCTTAGCGTTAAGTGCACCTATCATAATGGCGCTACCCATTTTGCCTGCGCCAATAATTGCTAGTTTCATGCTGTTCTCCTTTGTTTAGCCCAGTTTATAGTAGTTTGCTTAGGTCACGCTATAGCTTATTTTTTAATAGCACTGAGATGCCTAGTCATTTGTTTATATCTTCTGTCTTTATTTACTAATGACGATGAGGCTGCTTAAAGAACTGCGCTAAAAACCAAAGTCTGCTACCTTAGTAAGGTGGAAACGTTAAACCTAATAGGACAAGCTTTGACTTTACATAGTGATGCATTTAAAAACGTAGTCACCGTAAACAGCTTACGCTCAACCCTATTAATTGTCTTTCTAGCAGGCTTATCCAATAGTCTAGGGCAAAGCATTGTTTTATTTGCCAATCAAGTCAAACCCAAAAGGTTCCTAGCTAGCTTAGCTGTAGGTGCCATTATTTATGTTTTTGGCTTTATGGCCTTAAGCTTAAGCATCTGGCTGGTAGAGCAATTCTTATTTGACCGTACCGAACCCTTCAGAAGCATGATTAATGTGGTTGGTTTAGCCTACTCACCTTATCTCTTTTCCTTTTTTATACTCACACCCTACTTCGGCTCACTCATCTCCGTTATCTTATCGTTATGGAGTTTAGCAGCCATTCTTATTGGACTCATGGCAACACTCGAGCTAAGCATTTGGCAGGCAGTTTTAGCTAGTGCTTTAGGTTGGATACTTGTGCAGCTCTCAAGTCGCACAATAGGTCGACCTTTGCAAAAAATCACACTACAAAGTAGACGCTTCGTGGCTGGTAGCAAACTCGAGCTTAACCCTAAACGTCTTCGTGAAAGCAAGAAATCAAAATGATTCTTTCTGATCTTCTTTCCCTCATTGTTATTTTGATTCTTGGTTTTTTGATAGCAGGTGCCCTTTCGCCTTTTGAAGCTTTAGGATGGTGGGCAGGCTGGTTTGGGCGTGATCGTGAAGACATGCAAGACTTACCTAAGGTAGCCACAACTGGTTCTACTGCAAAGCACTTTATTATTTTCTTGTCAGGTATTCATAGTGTGTCAGAAGAAAGCTTTGCAGGTAGAGAAATAAACTTGCTTAACGCCTTAAAAGAACGCTTGAGTGACACTCGAATTTTAGAGCTTTTCCCTTACTCAGTAAGCAACCGAGCCTTAACAGGTCAGCGTTTCTTCGCATGGTTCTGGCGCATTGCTTTAAAACTAAAATTTAGTCGCTTAGCTTTTGCTGGCTTTATCATTAATTTTAGGAATGTCTGGCAAGTTATGGTTTCAGCCGATAAACGCTACGGCCCTATTTACAATCAAGGGAGCGCTGAAAGTATAGCTCGAGCTTTACTGCAAAACGGTTACCAAGTTGGCTCAAAAACACCTGTAACACTCATAGGCTACAGTGGGGGCGGGCAAATAGCGGTGGGGGCCGCAAGTTACCTTAAAGAAATTATAGACGCACCCATTAGGGTTATATCTCTGGGCGGCATTGTTTGTTCTGACCCGAGCTTAGCCGCACTCGAGCGTCTTTATCAGTTGAATGGTGAGAAGGATCGTGTGCAGCGTTTAGCGGCTTGGTTTTTTCCTGGGCGTTGGCGTATTCTGCCTTATTCTGATTGGAATAAAGCCCGCGATAACGGGCTTATTCAATTTGTTAATATGGGTCCAGTTGATCATACGGGTAAGCAAGGGTATTTGGATAGCAAGCAAACGCTATCTGATGGTCGTAGTTATTTAGAACAGACTGTAGATACCATTGTAGCCATCATTGAAGATGGTTCTGTGGCAGAGGCGTTTAGTCATAAATCTTAAAGCATCGTAAAATCAAAGCTATTTAACTTTCTGACATTACTCGTCGAGCTGCTATTAATGAAGGTTTAGACAGCAACAGCAAATTGCAGAGTGGCCTTATAACCTTCTTCTAAGCTACCTGTAACGGTAGCCATTTGCTGATCTACACCATCTCTAAAAGCTATATCTGAGGCAAGTGAAACACGCGACAGGTTAGCCACACTTTGTTCATAACCCTGAACATTGTTATAGACATTTAGAGAAACATCTTCAGGTAGTGCCAACTGAGAGGTATGAATTTTGTTAGCCACATTTGTAGCCAAATCTAAAGACGGATACACTTCAAAGTGAATATGTGGCCACCGCCCTGCGTAACAAGCAGGAAAAATAGACTGAAAACTAAGTTTCCCTTCAAGATCAGCAGCCTGCACACCTCGCAAGTAATCTTCATTAGTTACGCCATTACTGTACATAGAGTAATTAGCATCGCGGTCACACTGCCAGATATAAACAGCGTACCCCGCTAAAGGTGCACACTCACCTGCAGCGTTCATTAACTGCAAGTTAATTTCTAAAGGCAAACCCGCAGCAATATTTCCTGTTGCTAAACTATTCGTTATGTCTCTACGAACAATACCTGAACGCTCTAGTAAATTTATATTTCTAGAGCCGTTAGCAGGAAAAGGGCCAGCGGTTTCGCTTGGAACTTCTGCTAGACAAGTTCCACTGCTGTTATCTTGAGCAATACTGCTACCTGTAACCAAAAACCCTAGGCCTGCTAAGCCTAGTTGCAATGCTTTTCGTCTGTCTACTAATTTGCTTGTCCACATGGTGACATCGGTCTGTAAACCCAAATCATGGTAATCGCTCATTTATCATCTCCTTTTACACCCCTAATAAAAGGTAGCAAATAGATGTTTAGATTATGTTTAGAAATGCCCTTCTCACTCACTTCATATAAAGCTCGAGTACCAGCCCGATGAACTAGGCACAGAAAAGTGCTTTTCTCTTGAGGTAAAAAAGAGAAAAGCACTAACAACTACAAATATTCAAAAGTGGTTTAAGCTAAAACTTCAGCTACTTTGGTGACAACTTGATCTACTTCTGCTTTACTAATAATGAGAGGTGGTACAAAACGAATCACAGTAGCACCTGCATTTATAGTCATGACACCTTTGTCTTTTAAAGCGTCAATATAAGGTGCTACTTTTTCTTTCATTTCCATACCAATCATGAGACCATGACCCCGCACTTCACGCACTTTAGGAGAGTTAATATCTTTTAGTTGCTGCTGAAAGTAAGCACCCAAGTCAGCAGCATGCTGCGTTAAGTTCTTAGCTTCAATTTCTTCTAGTACCGCTAAAGCAGCAGCGCTGGCTAAGGCGTTACCGCCAAAGGTTGTACCATGACCACCCTTAGGCATTTTTTCAGCCATTTCTTCTGTCATGAGTAAGGCGCCAACCGGCACACCGCCACCAAGCCCTTTGGCTAAGGTAACTAAGTCAGGTTTAATGTTGTAATGCTCTGTTGCTAAAAATTTACCTGTTCGACTCACACCAGACTGCACTTCATCCATAATAAGCAGTGCACCACGCTCACTGGTTATTTGCCTTGCAGCATCTAAAAATTCCTGACTGGCAGGGTACATGCCACCTTCACCCTGAACAGGTTCTAAAAAGACCGCAGCGGTCTCTTCATTAACATGTTCATCTAATTCTTCAACACTATTAAACCTAATGAACTCATTATTATACTTCATGGGTTCAAAAGGCTCACGGTACTTTTTCTCCCAAGTAATAGCTAGTGCGCCCATAGTACGACCTGAAAAGCCCCGCTTAGCACTCACAAAGTTAGGTCTATGCGTAGCCACTCGAGCCCACTTTAGGGCTGCTTCATTGGCTTCGGAGCCTGAGTTTGCCATGAACACTCTGGTTAAGCCCATTGATTCAGGAATCATGCTGAAGAGTTTCTCGTAGAATTTACTACGCACATCATTACCATGGGCTTGAGAGCAAATAATGAGGCGTTTGGCTTGCTCAGCAATAGCGTTAGCAAGACGCTCGTTGTTATGACCTACGCACGCTACCGCAATACCGGCTAAGCAATCAATGTAGCCGTTCCCATCAGAGTCATAAATCATGACCCCATCACCATGGGTAAAAACAATGTTAGGGTTCCATAAGCCTGAATTATGCTTGGCGTCTTCTTCTAAAATAGCTTGCGTTTGGGTTAATTCTGAAATCATCTGCTTACTCCTAAACATTTATTTGAAAAGCTCATAGGGTTGTAATTAAAACGTATGCCAGTTCTAAATTCGAAATAAAAAAAGGGTTTTGCTGCGCCTGCTTTTAGCCCCAAAAACTAGAAGGGTCGTCGTTTAAGCATCTTAATGCTGGCACACATAGCTATACTATAAACCTTTATTGAACAATTGTGCCATTCCCTGCCAAAGCAAACTGAACCGGCTTAGCTACCCTAGCATCTCCAAAAATAACTTTTCCCACACCCCCAGCAACCGCTTCAGCAGCACCCAGAACTTTTTTCTTCATGCGATCTTGCGCAAATTCCATGTACGCCTCAACATCATTAGCCGGAATTGCTTTAATAAGACTATCTTCATTAGGAAAGTCTTTCAGCAAACCCGGAATGTTAGATAAGAGCAGCAACGCTTCAGCTTTCATAGCTGTAGCAACTGCCGCTGCCGCCCGATCACCATCCACATTAACAGCTACCCCCTCAAAACTCGAGCCGGGTGGGGTGAGTACCGGTAAGTAAGCGTTGTCTAAGAGTAAATCTAATAGATGCGTGTTGACTTGCTCAACAGTGCCTGTGTGATCACCACGTAGTATTTTGATTTTGCCATCTTCTACGCTACGCACTTTGTCTTTGTGTTTGCCTTCAAAAATGCGGCCATCTAAACCTGATAAACCTACGGCATTGACACTGTGTTTTTGTAGCCGCTCGACAATACCTTTGTTCATTTTGCCGCAGTAAACCATTTCAAATATTTCTAGGGTTTCACGGTCAGTAAAACGGCTTGTGTAACCGCTTGGGCTGGTAATGAATTGAGGTGGATGCCCTAAGGCTTCGGCAACGCGGTTGGTTTCTGCGCTGCCCCCATGAATTAAGATGATCTTTTTACCTTCTTTTGAAAGCGTAGCTACGTCTTCACAAAGTGCATCGTAATCTATACCGAGAGAGCCACCAACTTTAACAACAATCATAGCTTAAGAGTTTACTGTGTTTGGAGCGCTTGCATCGTAAGAAGCAGTGTAAACTGATGCGGACTTTCGGCTGAAAGCTCAATACTTATCTCATCAGATAATTCAAAAGATAGTTTCGTTTATTTCATTTTTCTAGCCTTTATTCGCAAACTGCTATGTTACTTTTCGCGCATACTTAAACTTAGTTTGAATAGGGATAAGGCACTTTTCGTCGCATAAACTTACGGGTATCTTCAGGTACTTCAAAGCCAAACTTTTCGTATAGCCCGTGAGCATCTGAAGTTAGTAGCGTCCAGGTGCGTAAGCCTTTAAAAGCTTCGTAATTCACAATTGTATCAATCAGCCAAACGCCTAAACCTAAACCTTTATGTGCATCTAAAATAAAAACATCAGCCAGATACATGAAGGTTGCGTAATCTGTTATGACTCGAGCGAAGCCAACTTGCTCAGCGTTTTTGAACACGCCAAACGCTAGTGATCCTTCAATTGATTTTTCAACCACTTCTAAAGGTATACCCTTTGCCCAGTAACTATTGGTCAAATAGCTATGAATAAGCGCAACATCAAGCTTAGTTTTATCTGTTGATATGAGGTATTTGCCTTTAAGCCACTCTGTTTGCATATAGCTTTTCTCCTGCACGCCAAGCTGCTTTGGTTGCTCTATCCATAGCTGTTGGCAAGCTCAGCTTTTTAGCCTTTAAGTACGCCATAAAATCAGCAACTGCACGCTCTAACGCATCTAGCATAGCTTGGCTTGGCTTTTCATCTTTTTCCCAGTACCATTTTATAAGCTGCCAATCCCCATCTCTTAAACGTGAATCAAAGCGTGCTACAAGCTCATCGCCATACAGCACAGGTAAAACATAGTAGCCCCATTTGCGATCTTTCTCGGGTTTATAGACTTCCCAAAGGTAGTCAAAGTCAAAGATATGCGCTATGGCTTTTCTGTCCCACATGAATTGGTCTAGCGGTGCAATAAAGCGCATCGTTGGCGCTAGAGGCGCTTCATCTAATAAGTTAAGAATGTTAGTAGGCGCATGAAATACCTGCCCGCCTAGCTCAATGCGAAGCAAGTCAGCTTTGTTAAGAAGCTTCTCAATAATCTTATTACGCTCAGCTGCAGTAATATAAAGTGACCAAACTTCTGAACTGGCTTTAGGGCTAAGCAAGCCAACGGCTTTATGGCGCAGTAAGACCAAAAAGGCAATAGCTTCTGCATCTGTTAATTTAGGGGCAGATAACAAAGCTTCAGGAATAATGTTTTGAGCTAAATCATAAACATGATGCCCATGCTTACGACTATGCGTAACAACATCCCCTGTATGCCATAAGGCTCGTAAAATATTTTTAGTGAGTTTAGGGCCGTACCAGCTACCCTCCCATGCTTTAACATGCGGTTGAAATTCAAAAGCTGTACTTGTTAAAGGCCCACGTTCTTGCAATTCAGCTAAGACACTTGGCACCATTTTTTTGTAAGGCTTTAAAACATCTTTATGCCAGCGTTTTGCATGCCACTTATGAAAAATACGCCGTACCGGCCAGTCTTGCATAAGCACGAGCGAGGCCTGCTTATCCCAAAAATCATAGATAAAACGCTCCTCATAAGCTAAGCGCTGCCAGCCATCAACCACATAGTTAGGCACTCGAGCTTGCAGCATAAGATCATGGTTGCGCCCTACTGGGTTGAGCGGGTCAAACTGAACACTCCCAAAGTCTTGAAAGACTTCTTTTAAGCTTCTGGTTTTAAAGTGATGCTTAACAAGTAATACTCGAGCGTCTTGTTTGCTTAGCTGTATGGCAGGCATGACTAAAGCCTAACAAATTAAAGTGTTAAATTTGCATTTTATCTTTTACTCGTTGCTCATTACTAGCTACTCTTGCTTATAAGTCACTTACCACATTGGGTACTTGCACCTAAAGCTCTATCAGCACAAATAATGCCATTACCATAAATACTTGGCGTCATACTGGCTTCATCATAAAAAGCAGAGGCTTTTAAGGCTGCTTTTATTTGATCTGGACTTAAGGCACTATTTTGACTAAGCATAAGCGCAGCTACACCCGCAGCAAAGGGTGACGCCATAGACGTACCCCGCAAACAGCCATACTCGCTTGTTTTAGGGTAAGTACTTAAAATCTCACTCGTACCATTACAGGTAAACGCAGTGCTAACCCCACCGGGCGCCATAAAGTCAACCGAAGGCCCATTGCTATTGTAATTAGAGAAACTCGAGCGTTCTAAATTTGCATCTACAGAACCTACAGCTATGACATTTGGGTCGTTAGCTGGGGCTAGAATAAGGTCTGACTGACCTGAATTTCCGCTAGCTGCAAATAACACAGCACCGTTATTTTTTGCCGTAGCTATGGCTTCTGATAAAGCTTGCAATTTATCTGGAATAGCAGCTGGGTCTACCCCTAAACTCATATTAATAACTTGAGCTGGTTTAAGGTTCGGTGCAACCCCTTCCAAAGGCACCCCTGCTGCCCATAAGATGGCGTCAATTAGGTCATCTACTCGACCTGTTATGCCTCTATCATCAAATACTTTAATAGGTAAGATTTGTACAGCTGAACTGTAAGCAACCCCTGCTATACCAAGTTCATTATTACCGCTTGCAGCAGCAATACCTGCCACGTGGGTTCCGTGTTCTGACTTGCCACCATTTGGCAAGCCTGGGTTAGGGTCGTTATCATCACCATTAAAATCGCAACCTGGCAGCATCTTGTCAACCAGATCTTCATGAGTCATATCTACACCACTGTCAATAATTGCCAGCACAACATTACTGCCACTTGACTCGACCTCCCAAGCTTCAGGTAAGCCAAATTCAGTTAAATTCCACTGCTCTGCGTAAAGAGGGTCATTAGGCGTAGCTAAGGTTGTCAAAAGATAATTAGGTTCTGCGTAAAGCACGTTCGGGTCTTGCAAGAGCTGTTCAGCAAAAAGGTTTAGATCTTGCCCTAAAGGCACTTCAATAAGAGAAGGTCTATGCGTACTCGCGGCTTTAACAAGCTTAAATTGATAACGTGCTTGCAAACTTGATTCTAGACTCCTGAGGCTCGTTAAACGCTGACCTGCATTAAGGCTTTGACTAGCAAAAGGCTCACGGTACTTAACAAGTAATTCTTGTGCGCCATTCCTAAAAGCTCGAGTATGGCTTTGTAAAGCAACGCCTTCACCACTTGGGTAGGTTCCACAAGCAGCCAAGCCAGAGCCTTCTAACAGAAGGGATGTCCATAAGACTTTTATGCCACCATTAGAATCAAAACGAATACTATTAACAATACTTGTATTTGCATCTATCGCCGTTGCGTCAGCAATAATGGTTAGTATTTCGCTTTCACCTGCTTTTAAACTACCTTCACTGGGTTGAATGCTAATGAGCTCTGACTCAGATAAGGCTGACCAATCAAGCACCGAACTATCATCACCTTCATTACGAATTTGCAGGGTTGCCGCAGGTTTATCTTTGGTAAGAGCAATAGTGCCATTTGAAAGTACCAGCCTTGACGCTGCAGGTGGCGGCGGAGGTGGTAACTGCACCGCAAGGTCTTTCTCACCACCGTTATAATCAATCTTAACAACAACGTCACCCTCACGCTCTAAAGACTCCCAATTACTGGCTAGCGTGACAATAACTCTTTGAGATTCACCAGCCAAAATACTGCCACTATCAGGCTCAATTTGTATTAAACCTGAATTACTACTAGCTGACCACGTTAAAACCGTGCCATCTTGACTCATATTACGAATCGTAAAAGACTCCGAAAACACAACTGACGTTAAAGACAAACTCGAGCTTGAGAGCTGAATCGTTGCGCTTGGGCCTGTTTCCCCGCCACAAGCTAATAAGAAGATAAGCATAAGGATGCTGAGCCACTTTAAGTTCATAGGTATCAGTTTAGTCATTTGCATCCTTAGAAGCCATAAGAAGTTCCATTTTAATGTCTGAATAAGCTTAAACGCTTGCTCTGTTTATTGGCTTATCCTCTAAACCTTTGCCTATATCAAGCTTAGAGCCTAATTTAGACATTCTTAGTTTAAAGGATATACTCTGACATAAGTATGACTTAACGCTGATAAAAATGAGCATATGCCCTAATGCCTTTGCGCTTAGCAAGGTATGCTTAGCTGCGTGACAAACTCCGAAGAGACCTTAACGCAACGCAAACTCAAACATGTTGACGTCTGCCTTGACTATCCTGTTGAGTACCAAACAAGAACAACAGGCTTTGAAAGCTATGATTTGCCTTACTACGCTTTACCTGAAACGAACTTAGCAAGCATTAAAACAAACAGCCGCTTTTTAGGCAAAACCTTAAACGCCCCCATTCTTATTGGTGCCATGACAGGCGGAGCAGATAAGTCAGCCCTTATCAATAAAAATCTGGCACTAGCCGCCGAAAAACTAGGCATTGGTCTTATGTTAGGGTCACAACGCGTCATGCTTGAACATGCCAGCGCTATTGCCTCTTTTAGTGTTAGACCTTACGCACCCACTGCCCTTGTAATAGGTAATTTAGGAGCAGCCCAGCTTAACAAAGGTTACGGTGCAAAAGAAATTATTAGAGCTATTGAACTCATAAACGCCGATGCGCTAGCCATTCACACAAACCCCTTACAAGAAGCCCTGCAAGCCAATGGGGATTATGATTTTGCTGAGCTTATTCCTAAACTCAAAGGCATTCTTAGTAGCGTTCCTTACCCTGTTTTACTCAAAGAAGTAGGGCACGGGCTTAGTAGCAGCGTTGCCTTAAAGCTAAAAGGTCTTGGCTTTGCAGCTTTAGATGTTGCAGGTGCAGGCGGAACCTCATGGGCAAAAGTAGAAGACTACGTTAATTACGGCAAACTCAAACACGCCGAACTAACCGAATGGGGCATACCCACAGCCACCGCTTTAAAAGGCGTGCATAACGCCCTACCTGACATGCCCCTAATCGCTTCAGGCGGCATAAGAACAGGCTTAGATATAGCCAAAGCCCTAAGCATGGGCGCTCAAGTGGTAGCCCTCGCCAGACCCCTTTTGGCCCCCGCGCTAGACTCGAGTGAAGCAGTGATAGAAAAACTAGAAAGCCTCATCTTTGAACTCAAAGTCGCTATGCACTGCTCAGGTAGCAGCAATCTGGCAGCCTTAAGAAAGCTCGAGCTTGTTAGTCGTTAAGTAAAACGCAAAGGCTTAATCATTGCAGGCGTACTGAAAATTGATAAGCATTTAGTCAGACTGACTTTTCTCATGGCAATCTGGAATCGTAAAATCGAACCTATTTTACTTTCTGATAGCACTCTGATTCAAACTATTCTGATAGCACTCTGATTCAAAGTCGCACAATTTACTACTTCGCAGCTAATTCGAGGAACTGCTCTTAATGCAGCATAAAAAATAGCCAATCTTGCGATTGGCTATAACTATAAAGTGATAAATCTTTAGTTTTGAACTAGATTTGCTTCAAGCTGATAAACCGTGTCATCTCCTGCCCAAAACTGTTCTATAAAACGATCACGACCTGAGCCATTTCTATAAAACTTATAGCGTTGTGCACTTTTAATGTAATAGTCCTGATGGTACTCTTCAGCAATATAAAAGGGGGTAGCAGACGTAATTTCAGTAGCAACAGGCTTATTAAACTTTCCAGATGCATCTAAAGCAGCTTTGGCACCCTCAGCTAAAATACGCTCTTCTTCTGTTGAGTAGTAAATCGCTGAGCCATAGTGATGACCCCTATCTACAAATGAGCCTTTGTCATCGGTCGGGTCATGCAGACGCCAAAAAATATCTAGTAATTCTTGGTAACTAATGACTGTCGGGTCATAACGAACTTCAACAGCTTCTCTATGACCTGTGTTACCTCTAGAGACTTGCTTATAGGTCGGGTTAACGGTATCGCCACCCATATAGCCTGAAATAGCTTCAAAAACACCATCATGCTTTTCAAAGTCAGCCTCAACACACCAGAAGCAGCCACCTGCAAAATAGGCAGTAGCAATCTCCTCTTGCGCTAACGCATTTGAAAGAAAAACAGAGAGCAAAAGAATGGAACCAAAAAGAATTTTTTTCATAATCATTACCTCGATTTTTACTATAGAGCGAAAGATTCACAAAACAATCACACTTAGGCAGCAATTTGTTTAATCAGAATAGCAGTTAGCAAAGTCTTCAAATTTGACAAATGCTGCTGCATATCGCAACAATAACTTAATTGCCAAGCAGACAACCCCCCTAAGCCATAGAAAGGTAGCTTGACCTCATGCACGCTAAACCCCTAACGAAACAAGATTTAAAAAAAGAATTAAAAGCATTACAAAAAAGCAATAAAAAGCTAAATAAGAAAAAGAAGGAAACCAAAAAAGAATTAGCAAAAGCAAGCAAAACATACAAATCACTCAAACAAAAACTAGAAAAGCTCGAGCTTAGCCTTAAGCAGCATAGTGATGCCATGTTAGCTGTGAATACTTTATTATCATCGTTTGAAAAGCAAGAAGCTGAAGCTAGTAATCAAGAGCTTCTATCTGCTGAGAAGAGCGAAGAAAAACAAACTGAAGATAAGGCTACTCTTAAGTCTGATAAGAAGATCAAACCCGAAACTCCTCAAGCTAAAATAAAGCAAGAAGATACCCCTAAGCCCAAAGAAGCCAATAAAGCAGCTACAAGCAAAGCATCCACAACTAAAAAAGCAGCAAGTCGACATAAAAAGGATGACCTTAAACTCATTGATGGCATAGGCCCCACACTCGAGCGTTTACTTAACGAGGTAAATATCAGAACTTGGGCGCAACTTGCCAAAGTAAGTCAAACAAAACTAAAGCTTGTTTTAACTAAAGCAGGGCCACGGCTGAGTAAGCAAAACCCTGAGACTTGGCCTGAGCAGGCTTTACTCGCTAGAGATGGTCGCTTTGAAGAACTCAAATTACTGCAAGACAACCTAAAAACTAATAGTTGATTAAGCTAAAAAATGCACGCTTGTTAAATTCTGTAACGCCTTTATAGCTAGTTCTCGCCTAAGCTTTAGCTTAGTGAAGTGCTTCTCTACTCAGCTAGCCTTAGTATGGCGTTTTTTAACGCTTAGTTTAGCTTTGCTATGCTCTTTTGGTTTTAGTCAAAGCATCACGATTAGTGCGCCAGAAACTAAAGAAGTGAGTCCGGGGGATTTTGTAAGCCTTGTGTTTCGCTTAACTGCCGAACAAGACACAGAAATAGACATTAGTGCCAGTAGCAGCTCGAGCTGGACCATTCTTAAGCAAATTGGTAAGCAGAAACTGCTGGCTAATAAAGCCAAACCTGTTGTGGTTACGGTTGCTGTGCCTGTAGATGCCAAAGCAAATCAGCTTGAGCGTCTTAGTCTTAAGCTTAGTACCAGTCCTGAGCTCATTCGTGATGTTGAGCTTAGCGTAAAAGAATTTCGGTCACTCGATGTTCACCTTAAGGATGAGCTTATTTTAGGGCAAGATGACTTAGATTTGCAGTTAAACAATCAGGGTAATGTCACTGAAAACGTTACTGTGAAGCTTCGTTATTCAGGTGAGAATCTGCAAATACAAGCTTTAAACATAGCGCCTTTTAGCCAAGAGAGCATTGTTTTTACGCCACTTGAGTCTGGTATTTATTTTGTTGATTTGTTTGAAGCTGAAACATTACTTTTTACAAAGTCATTTCGTGTCTTAGATACAAGCGCAGCTGAGCCAGCTGCGCTTAGATTAGCTGGAGCTGTAACTATGAACGCTACAAATACGGGTGCTTTTACACTTAGTAGCCGTCTCTCAGGCGCATTATCTGACTTTGTACAGGTTTCAACAGAGCTGAATCTCACTCAGCCTGAATCTTTCTTTCTAGCTTTAGATTCTAATGCCCTTAAGGTACGCGCAGGTCGTTTGGCTAATAATCCTTTTGGTTTATCTTTAAACACCGGGTTTGGCTTGTCTGGCAGTTACTCATTTGAAAATACTGCTTCAGTTTCTAGCTCTTTATCTTGGGTTGAGGCTAACAAATTTGCAGCTCATGTTGCTGGCAAATACCAAAATGAAAGCATAACTGTAACTGCTGGCACAGGTCTTTATGCAGGGCAAGTTGCTGCTGATATTAATTGGTCAAGCCAACTCGAGCCGTTTAATGTACAAGCTCGAGCTAGTTTTGTAGATGATGCTTTAAATTTACAGGCAAGTTCTGACTTTAGTGCTGACTTGCGTTCTTTATCAGTTGATTTTAGTGCTTCACGTTTATTTACGACTGAGGCAGGTCTAGCTGGGGGGTTTAACTTACAACAAGATGAGCTTGGCTTGCTTTATGGAGGGCTTAATTATCCTTTTGAGTTAGCTGCTGCAAGAAACGCTTTTCTTGGCTTAAATACCCGTATTCCTACGGCCTTACCGGGTGAAATTGATACTACGATTCAATTAGGGTTTTCGAGTAGTCATGTGGCTGTTCGTTATAACGCCATGATTGAGGCAGGCTGGCAAACCTCTAGTGGTCTTGCGCTGCGTAGTGACACAGCTGGCTTTGGCATTCTTTTAGATTCACGGTGGTTAGCTACTGTGTCTGACAGTCTTGCTATTAATACAAATTTGGCTTATTACCCTGCTAGCGCTTTGTTTGATGCAGAGTTAGAACTTGAGGGTATCTTTGAACCTAACCCAAGCTTAGAGCTGCCTGTTTTTGGGTCATGGCGTTTACAAGATGAAAACTTAGAGTTCGGCGCAGGGCTATTGTGGGCTTCTGAGTTTGGTTTAACGTTAGACCTTAATAACTCACTAAGTTTTGATTATGGTTCGCAAGATTGGCGTTATAACTTGGCTTTAAGTAGTGCCTATAGCTTTGGCTTTGATACACCTGACGCCCTTTCTGACCTTGCTGGCGGGCGCAACTTAGGCACTTTAAAGCTAAAAATAGTAGCTGAGGGTGAACCTATAGCGGGTGTTAAAGTAACGGTTGGTCAGAGTCTTTTTACAACTGATGAAGCTGGCGAAATTCAGATTGAATTAACCCCAAATGACTATGAGGTAAAGCTAGATAAAAACAGTTTAGCGGTTACTTATCAACTTATTTCAAATGCCACCGCGACTGCCAACATTCGCTTTCAAGAGGAAACCGAGCTAATTTTTGAAGCAACCTTTGCCTCTGCTATTGAGGGACGTATTTTTGCTGATAATGATGCTAATGGCTTGCCAGATGCAAATCCTAAAGGTGTTTTTGGCAGTCTGCTTTTAACAGATGCTAGTGGCTTAAGAAGGCAAATCATCAGTGATGCTGAAGGCTTTTTTTCTGTCTCACAAGTCAGCCCCGGTTCAACTACTTTAAAACTCATATCTGTTACTAAAGGCGGCATTATTATTGGTGAGGAGAGTTTAGTATTAAACTTAGAACCCAAGAAAATCGCCGAAGCACAATTTTTTGTGCAACCCGCAGAAGCAAGAAGTCAGAGTTTCAACCAGAAGCGTGTACGCATTAGACAAATCACCTTAGAAGCTGACCCTGTACCAGCAGGCTCAGCACCCCTCGTGATAGTAGAGCTAAGCGGTGAACTAGACGCTCTTAGTTTACGCTCTGACTACAGCGAAACCGCCTTAAGCTTGAAAGATGGCTTATGGCAAGGTCGCTTAAACGTTCCTCAAGACACCGCCGAGGGTCTTCTTAGTTTTGAAGTTATAGGGGAACAAAATGGCGAAACCATAAGCAAAAAAGGTCGCTTACAAATTAATGCAGAGGCTATTCCCTATTTAATAAGCTTAAATGCACCTGTACAGCCTAGTGAAACCCTAAGCATAGAAGTTCAAACTTGGTTAGAAGCAACAAAAATATCTGTTAATAGTGAGTTCGGAGAACTCGAGCTTAGTGAGCTATCAGATGGTTTATATGGTGCAGAGCTTGTCATTCCTGAAGATGCTAATGACGCAGTTTATAGTTTAAGTTTTTTGTTTGAGACAGCTTCAGGCAATATAGAGCATGAAGAAACCTTTAGGGTGCTGATTCGTTAAGGTATTTCTGCTTTAAATTGTAATATTAAACGATAAGATCCCCAAGCTTCTGCACCTGTTAATTTTAAACTAATGTCTTTACTACTTAAGACAGGCACAAAAGAATCTTGAAACTCTTTTATAACAATGTGACTCAGCTTAACAGGTTGCTCAAAAACCAAAAGCTGATGACTAAAGTCAGCCAATCTGACACTATCATCATGTAAATTAGCGCTTATAACGACACCCTTAAGATCATTTGTAAATACCAAAAGCTGCTCAAAATCTGCCTTGGTAGGCAAAATAGGCTCTCCTGACTCAACCGCATTTAAAAACGCCCTGACATTTAGGCCTCTAAAATCAAAATCAATATCAGCTTGATTGAGTAGCAACTGATTATCCAACTTAAAAAAAACCACTGAAGGTACCGTTACAAATACGGTTTGGCGCTCAATCACAGCGCCTAAACTATAAATCACAGTTATCTCATGCGAGCCTGCTTTTTCAAAACCCGAAAGGCGCAAACGATACTCAATACTTACCCTGTTAACCCGCGCACCCACAGCCAAAACTTGCTGTGGTAACTGAGAAAGCTCGAGCCATGGACTTAAGGTTTCTTTATTATCATTATTTTTATCTCGGTAACTAAACCGTGCTTCTAAGCTTAAATTCGCTAAACTGGGTATTTGACGTACCTGTAAATTTGCAGTGAGCACTTGGGGTTTAATCTTAAAGTTAGCATTTGATTTGTAGTCAATAAGTTTACAGTTCACGCAACCCAGCGCATCTTCAATATCTTGGTTTAGTAACTCAAAATAAATAGCACCCCCCGAGAAACTCAAGTCTGACTGAGCATACGTTAAGCAACTCAAGAAGCTTAATACGCTTAGTAAAACCCTACACCCAAAGCATCGTTTACGCATATCTAACACAACTTTCATCAGCCTAAGCTTTGACTAAGATGCGGGCCTAAGAAACTAAGGAATATCTAACGCCAGTTCCCCTACCAGCAAGCCACCGCGACTATCTTCAACCAATGCCAACGCCACATAAAAGCCAGCCTTAACTTCTTCAGGTAAATCCATAACCAAATCTCGTTCACTCTCACGCAAAATAGGCACATTAGGAAGCTCTATCGTGTACTGAGTTACGCCTTCTTCATCTCGTAATTCAACTGCGCCACCCAAACGCATGACGGTATTACCATCATTAACAATGCTGAGTGTCAAACTTCTATCATCTTCCTGATAAAAATCTATAAGTTCTGAGGCGTTATCTTCAGTACCCACGACAGTTACATAAATACCAACACCAATTTCGGTAGTTGTGACGACTGCTAAACCTTCATTTTCATTGGGTGGAGGAACAACTCTGAAAAAGACCATACTATGAAAGGTTCCCGCGTTACTGGCATCTTCAGGAATCGTTATGCTAATTCTAAACTGCCTATTAGCTTCACCCGTTAAGGCAAATTCTTCTAATTCAGGCGTAATCCAAGCACTTGCACTTTCAGCAAGAGACTCAGCTGGTAAAAACACTAACTCCCCATCAGGCTTTAAAGTCCAGTCACCCAAACGCACCTGAATCTGCTGATCTAAAGACTCATTACCCAAAATCGTAACAATCTCAGTAATAGTTTCACCAGGTTCCCCTGAAAGCTCTAATCTAGGAGGTGAAATACCAATATTATTTGCCTGAGCAAACCCAATAAACAAAAGAACTAGTACTAAAATTTTCTTCATAAAGCACCTCAAAATCTTATCCCTTTATTTTGCCAAAACCCCTCAAAAAATGCGCCTAGACTTTTCACACTTAAACCCCAAAAAACAAAAAACCACTCGAGCTACGTAGCTCGAGTGGGCGTAAATACCTAATTTAATCAGAAGCTAGTCATTAAGTAATTAACAACAGCTTGGTGGCTACCAGGTGCTTCGTCACCATTTATATTGAGTACATAATCTTCACCGTTAAAACCTAAGCTTTCCCAGCCTGTAGTTGTTCCTAAACCAACCGCAATGAGGCGTGTGGTAGTACTTAAATCCCAACTGTTAGCTATAACCGTGGTAACTCGGTACCAGCGACCTGCTAACGTAGAGTAGAAAACACCTGAACGAAAAGTACTAACGATTGGCGTTGTGGTGAGACC
The DNA here is from genome assembly GCA_964634665.1 of uncultured bacterium. Classification (GTDB taxonomy): domain Bacteria; phylum Deinococcota; class Deinococci; order Deinococcales; family Trueperaceae; genus JAHEBB01. The sequence continues at coordinate 21,907 of CAZWJZ010000030.1, forward strand.
CGAAACACTACCTTTATTAACCGTAATGTCACCTACTGCTAAACCTGAACCAGCACCAAAACCAGAAACTACAGTTGTATAGGTGTAAATACCAAAGAAATCTGCTTTGCTTTCAATCTGAACATCTGCAAACCGACGTACAGCTGTTGGGGCAACATCTCCCCCACCCGCAGCTAAGGTTGTTAGGTAGGTATTTATGTTAGATGCAAAATCAAACTCAACTGATGGCGCAATGGCCGAAATGTTAGATGAGTCAACAATGCGAATACTTAAGTACTCAGGTACACCCACAGCAAGATCATGATCATTTGATTGTGCAAACGCTAGGCCGAAGATAGTTAAAATGATGACTAATATGAGTCTCATGGCGAATACGCATGATCCCTTCTGACTAATGGTTTGAAGCGTTATTAGCTTTAGCGTAAAATCTTTACTACTAAACTTTTACTATGCTAAAAAGGGAGCACATTCATGCTCCCTTTTTACTTTTCTTAATTAACTTAAATGCCTGTTACAGTGTAAGTAACGGTGATTTCGTAAAGACCTGGATCTTCATCACCATCTACCGCTAAACTATAATCAGCTGAGCTTATACCTAAGTCTTCAAAAACAAGGCTACCACCACTAAGCGTACGTGTACCACTCGTTACAGCAACACCTGAACCCATAGCAAAGCTAATGTTACCAGCACCAACAACACCATTATCAACAGCAATATCAGCAAGAGCTAAACCTGAACCGACAAGTGATGTACCAGCTTTTTCAACTGCTGTCACAGTGACATTCCAAGTATCATAGTTTGAACGAACTTGAATGTTAGCAAAATCAGCAGTACTTGTTGGTGCAAGAACGCCAGTGCCGCCGTTCACAGCAGCAAGGTAACCGGTAATATCTGCTTGGTAATCAAACTGAATAGTTGGGTTAGCAACAACTGCACCTAGACTATCAACAAATTGAATTTCAATCATAGATGGAATTTCAATGCTAACTTCATGGTCAACGGAGTCGGTGTTTTGTGCAAAAGCTGCACCTAGAACTAAAACTGCAATTAGGCCTAAAACCTTTTTCATGACGTGATCCTCCAAGATCGGTCGGTTGCGCTACTCGCTCGACCCTCTTTAAGCGCCCAAGTAATTAAGAGGGTTTCATTGCTTCCCAAGGAGACTGCCTCGGTTAAGACCTAGTTTATAAAATGACATATTACAAAATTCTTACAGTTTTATTACGGTTTTATTACGTTTTTGTTACGGCTGCGTCAAAATATAGTTCACGGTAACTTGCTCTTCAACACTACCCACAGAAGCAGCTTTATAGCTTACGGCGTACTCTTTCCAGCCTTTAGTTTTGCTACCTGACAGCAAAACGCTAGGTAACAGTGACAAGCTAACAAGCTTTGAACCACTCAACGCCTGAAGCTTTGTTTCAGAATTAATAGTTACCATTAACTGCCAATTGGTATTAGCCAAAACTTCTAACCGCGTTAAGTCAGGGGTGATTATTACGCCTTGCTGGTCTGCTATTAAGTTAAGGGTTTGGCTGTTAGTCTCTACACCATTTATGCGAAGGTGAAGCACTGTCGGCATGCTAACAGAAACCGTGTGCTTAGTTGACTGCGCCAAAGCAGAAGTACAGAAACTAAGGACTAAGAAAAGAATAAACGCGCATCTCATAATAAAAAATCAGGAGGTTGCGCTACTCGCTCAACTTAGCTCGAGCGCCCAAGGTTTAGTAGGGAGCTAAGTGTCATGGCGTCTGACTAAACTGAGTTTAGCTAAGTTTCAAAGCGATTCTTAAGCAGTCATCACAAACTAAAATGTTTTACAAAAATTCAAGCCTTAGGTGTTTCTTGCTGCGCTGCCACCCCAGACCACACTCGAGTTTTTGTGAAGGCTTCTTTTTCGTTAAAGGCTGCTTCTAAATCAATCTCTAAAAGATTAGCAAGGTCACAAAGGTTCCAGACAATATCGTATATTTCATGACCAATGTTTTGTTTAACTTGCTCATGGTCATCACCTTGCCACTCGAGCCTGACGAGTTCTTTGCTTAATTCTCCGACTTCTGATATGAGGTAGCGGAAGCGTTGTGATGGGTTTCGGTCTGTCCAGCTTTTTTCTTCGCAGAGTGTTTGTGCAAATGCTTGTATGTCTTTTATGGTCATGTGCTTTAGCTTATCAAGAACGCTGTTTCTAAGCGCTAGGGCATTAAAAATCTAGAGCTTTCTTTTCACTTTTCACTTTTTCCTTTTCACTTGTTAACTTATACATTTAGTCATCTTTTAGTTGCTTAATCACTATTTAGATTTCTTAGAAGCGTTATGCTTGAGCAACTTTGAAGCTTCGCATCCCTCCCTCTCTTCAACACCGTGAGTTTAGGCTCTTGTGGCTGGGTTTGCTTATTTCATCTGCTGGTACGCAAATGCAGACTTGGGCGTTGTTTTGGCATATTCGTGAATTAAGCGAAGCGCCGATTGCCTTAGCGGGTGTTGGTGTTGCGCGTATTGTTCCTATTATCATTTTTTCGCTTATTGGTGGCTCTATTGCTGATGCTTTTAATAGGCGTAAGGTTTTGTTTTTTACGCAGTCGGTCATGGCGCTTTCTGCCTTTGTCTTGTTTTACTTAACTTTTTCAAATAACATTAGCTTATGGCATATGTATCTACTTACAGGCTTGCAAGCCATTGCACTTGCGTTTGATTCACCTGCACGGCAGTCACTTGTACCGAACTTAGTACCACGT
>CAZWJZ010000031.1:0-24629 GCA_964634665.1 uncultured bacterium
ATATGCAGCTATGTTTCTTAGGTCAAAATGAACTTCGCCAAAACATTCTCTTTGATTACTTTAAAGCTTTAAGCTTAAACTGCATAAGCTTAAGTTTTACAGAAGCCATCAAGAGCCTTTACAGCATGAACTTTACAAGCAACAAAAAGCATCTTCTTTTTATTGATTTTGACTCACTCGAGCTTAAGCCCCAAGAACTCGAGCAACTTACTAAGAAACTAAGTCAGCTTAACCTTAGTGTTATTGCTTTGCTTGAGGAGCATAGTGAGCTTATTGAAAAGCTAAGCTTTATCGAGCATTTAACGCTACCCTTACAACAAGAGCATCTACTTAAGCTTTTAGAACAGCAATTACAAACGTGGCAAGCAAACAAAGCCTCTGTGTTAGACCAAGCAAACACTAACTCAACAGCAAAAACCGCTCAGATTTTAGTTGTTGAAGATAATCATGTTAATCAGGTACTTATAAAGCGTCAATTAGGCAAATTAGGCTACCAGCATGAACTTGCTAGAACGGGTGAAGAAGCACTCGAGTTATTAAGCAAAACGCATACTTATGAGCTTATTCTTATGGATTGCCAAATGCCTCATATGGACGGCTACGAATGCACCCGAAGAATACGCAAGCTCGAGCTTCATTCAGACAAGCATTTGCCGATTATTGCACTCACAGCTAACGCCATGAAGGGTGATCGCGAGCTTTGTATTGAAGCAGGTATGGATGATTATTTGAGTAAACCTGTTATGGTAGAGGCACTAAAAAGCATTTTAGAAGAATGGTTAGAAGCTAAGCTCGAGCTTGTTAAATAGGTAATTGAAGTATCTCGCATAGCTTTTTTCGCGTATCTTGTTACAATCACCCCATGCCTGACGGTCAAACACATGAGGCTATTAACTTAACCTTCTTTGCGGGTTTAGCAGCAGGTTATGCTTATGCGCAGTCACAAGGTTTAAGTGAAGAGGCTGCACGGATAATAACACCCCAAACGGTAAGTTTGTTTAGCGTTAGTTATTTAGCGGGTAGTTTTTTGATTACACCTGACCTTGATTTAGCAGAGAATCATGTGAGAGCCAAAAGACACTGGGGCTTACTTGGCTGGTTATGGGTTCCTTATGGCATTATGTTTAACCATAGAGGTTTGTCTCATACGTGGGTGGTGGGGCCTTTAACGAGGCTTATTTACATGGCTATTGTTGGCTTAGCCATAAGTTATGCTGTTACGTATTTAGCGCCTTTCTTTGGCTATGAAATTAGTATTCGTACGCCTATTATTAATAATTGGCAGGAGCTTGCGCTTGGTTCTTTGGCAGGCTATTATTTATCTCAATGGTTACATTTGCTTGCAGATGGTGTCTGGCCTGACCATGGTAGCAAACGAAGCAGTCGCAAAAAATCTACCAAAAAACCAAAGTGAATAGCTTTCTACACTACTGTCATACATGCTTTAATTAAGGTATTTTTTCTTAAACCCCAAAATGATAATTAATGCAGCAGTACAAAAAGACCCGTTCAGTAGTCTTTTTGCATCTTACATAATGTCAGCTAACACGAAATACTAAGGCAGGGGTAAAGGTTGTAGCCTTTGGCAGCGGAAGCACAAACCCTTTTTACCCCTTTTTTTCTTTCCCGAAATCAGCTGAAGCCTTATAACACCAGAAATAGGTAATGTATGCATAATCAACAAAAAAACCTAGCTAAGAAGACGCATAGTGTTACTGACCTAGACAATCTCTTTCAAGACTACGACATCTATGTGGGCAGAGAACAAGCACAATTCTTAAGAAACTACTTAAAATCACTCGAGTTAGACCTTGAAAATGCCATGACACGTGGCTCTAAAAATGACTTGGTCATCATTACTGAAGATATAGAATCTTTAAAAACCCATGCGTTCAATAAGCTCGAGTCTCTCAAAAAAGCCTAAGCAAATCTTCTAAATAATGAGCGTAAATCTACAAATTTGCGACTATTAATCTATTTGCTCATAGCTTTAGCCTTCGTAAAATCTACTCTCGGTAGGGTGGTAACGACTTTTCACCAAATACTTGTGCTGCTAAAGCATAAATCTGATCCGGCTCTAAACCTTGACCAAGGTAAGTTTCGTTCCCCCTCCAAATTTCTACATGCGGATGGGGGCCTTCTTGATTCCCAAGGGCAGCTTCTGAGGTGCCAGAGTTACCTGTTTCACCAATTTTTTGACCTTGCTGCGCAGTTGCGCCAACCCGAACACCTTCAGGAATGGCTGACAAATGCGCGTAACGGGATACAAAACCACCCACATGCTCAATCCAGACTTGTCTACCTCTTAATTTATCAAGCAGTTCAGGTGGTGTTATGACACTGTTTTTAGAAGCAGCAATAATCTGATCGTATTCTTCAAGACTAAGTTCAACATAATCATGATCTGCCCTAATAACCGTACCTGTGGCAACTGCAACAATAGGGGTGCCATACACAATGGGGACACTCACCACACCGCTGTAAAAATCGAAGCCTTCATGTGTACCATTACGGTAGAAACGTGGTGCGCCTGGTAAGTGAGAGGCGCGCGAGCTAATCGTTGCACCCTCAACAGGCACTATGTAGCCAACAGGCCAGTTAGAATCAATTCCTGTTGTTACCCATTTTTCTAAATTACGAAATAAAGGGGATGCTCGCACAGTTATGCCAGCCAAGTCTGTAACACTTTGACCTTCTGCGTTCCGCAGGGCAGGGTCAGCACCTGCGTTCAGTAGCAAATAAGGAATAGCTAGCGCTTGGGTATCTCTAGCAGCAAACATAAGAGCTGTCCAACCCTCTGTTGTAACTGCGTTTACATCAGCACCTGCTCTAATAAGGCTTGTTAACAGTTCTGTATCATTTGAACTGCTAGCTGCCACCATCAGGGGTGTTTGCCCCGCTTCATTGATTGCATTTACATTTGCACCCTCAGCAATTTTTTGAATTAAGCCTGCTCTATCAGCCGCAGCTAGTGAAGCAAAAATATCAGCATCAAGCTTCTGCGCTTGATTTGCCGAAGAATTAAAAGAGATACTAGGTAATTTAATAAAATTAAACTGCCACAAAACAACAAAAGCAGCAATAACAAACAAAACTAAGAAGAAAAATCTACGCATGCCTACTACCTTATTAAAGTTTGGTGTATAAACGATTAGAATTGCAAATCCTCTAAGTAAGACTTCCGTTAGTAGCGTCGCATAAAATGCTTTATTGAAGTTATTACTTCAATGATTGACCTATTTCCCTTCAGGTAAAGGACCGCATCCTCCTTTATTTGAAACAGAAGGACTTAAGCCTCCTTCTACTTCTCCTTCAGAGGTATCTTAATAAAGGTACCTCTACTTTTTTAACCAAACAGACCGTATGATACGCAAATGAAAAAACTCAGCCTACGCGAAAAAGCAGCCTACGGTGTTGCTGATATAGGCGCATCCTTAACTTATGTAGGCATAAACACATGGCTACTTTACTTCTTAATAAACATTGTCAAACTCGAGCCTTTTTTGGCAGGCACAGTCTTTCTGGCAGGTAGAGTTATTGACGCTGTCTTAGATCCTTTAATGGGGGTCTGGTCAGATAGACTTAAACCTAAGTTTGGTAGAAAAAGATTTATTTTATGGGGCGCAGTTCCTTTGGGTTTATCTTTTGCCCTGTTATGGCTTAACCCTGAAGGCTCACAACTTGTGAAATTCTTGAGCTCCCTTAGCCTACTCAGTATTTTTTCCGCTTGCTACACCATTGTGTCTGTACCTTACATGGCGCTCACACCAGAAATTGCCCCTGACTATAATGAACGAACCAGCTTAACGAGCATGCGTGCTGGCTTTGGTACCTTTGCCAGTCTCCTTGCGGTAGCTGCCCCACCCCTTATCATTGTGGCCTTAAGTGGTGTTAGTGACTTGAATCAAAGTTCAAACTCGAGCTGGCTGGGTATGGGCTTGATTTTTGGCTTGATTGCTGCTTTAGCGTATTTGATTATGGCGCTTAATGTTAAGGAACCTAAAGCTGTGACTTCTAAACAAACTCAGGCAAAAACAGCTAGGCTTTCTTTTGTAGCTGAGTACAGCTCGGCCTTTAGTATTTATGGCTTTAAGAGCATCTTTCTGCTGTTTATTATTGTCACAATTGGGCTTATGGTGATTAACTCCATCTTGCCTTTTTTCTTAGAATCTAATTTACGTATTGTGGCTGAGCAGCAATCCATTGTGCTGGGTTCTTTATTTGGCACCGCTATTTTGACGTTGCCTTTTTGGTCATGGTTAGCAGCTCGGCTAGGTAAGCGCTTAGCCTTAGCTATTGGCCTAGGCTTATTTGCAGTATCAACTACGCTCCTTGTGGCCTTTTCACCGTCAGGAGGCTTATCTGCTTACCTTATGATTATGACCGTCCTAGCAGGCACAGGCTTATCGGCTGTTATTTTGTTTCCTTGGGCTATGCTACCTGATGTGGTTGAGTTTGATGAACTGCAAACAGGTCGCCGCCGTGAAGGTCTTGTTTATGCGCTTTTTACCTTTGGTCAAAAAATAGCAGGCTCTGTAGGCGTGTTTTCAAATGCGTTGGTTGCAAGTTTTTTTGGTTATCAGCAGGGTTTAACTGAACAAGCTCCGCAAACCCTACAAGCCATTGCTTTTATGGCCGGTCCTGCTGCTGCTATTATTTTTGTGATTGCTATTTTTGTAACCCTGCGCTTTCCTATAACAAAAGAAAAACACCAAGAAGTAAGAACAAAATTAGCCTCTCATAGCGCTCTATAGCTGTTGTGCCAAAAATGCTTCAACCTCAGCTAAGCTAGGCATAGCCGCTGAACAACCATGCCGACTCACCACGATAGCACCACAAGCATTAGCAAACCGAGCCGACTCCAGAAAGCTCGAGTTTTTTAACTGACTATAAATAAAGCCACTGGCAAACGCGTCACCTGCACCTACGGTATTCATAACCTCAACCTTAAAGCCTGCTATAGTTACGGTTTCTTGACCTTTACTAAAAATAGAAACCCCCTTAGCACCGCGCTTGAGTACCCATGTATTTGGAAAATTAGGCTTGTTTAGTTGACTAGCAAGACTCTGCTCGAGTTGCTCTATTTGAGTTTCACTTAAATCTTTAATAACCGTACTGTTAGCATCATTGCTGTTAGCAAGCAAAGCCGCATAAGACTCTTCTTCAGTTGCAATGACTGTCGTTACAAAGGGTAATAAGGCACGTATGCTCAGACCATAAGCCTTCGGGTCATGCCACTGATCAGGGCGTAAATCTAAATCAATAAACACTTTAGCCCCCGCATCTTTAGCACGCTCAGCCGCTACAAACGTAGCATCTCGCCTACTCCCCCTAGCTAAGCCCGTACCCGACACAAGCAACGCTCGAGTCTTAGTAAAATCTATAGCTAATATGTCAGCTATGCTTATATTTATATCAGCTGGGTTTTCACGGTAAAAAGTAAGCGGGAAGCTCGCGGGTGGCTCTACCCCAACCACTGCTAAAGCTGTGCGGCCTTCTTTTCGGTAAACGTAGTTCAAAGCAACCTTTTCTTTTTTTAGGTAGCTTAGTACAAAATCACCCACTTTATCTTGCCCTATACCTGTAATGAGGGCAGCGTTTAGCCCCAAACGGCTGCTACCAATAGCAACATTGCTAGGGCTACCCCCCACACTGGTACTAAAACTACAAATATCTTCAAAGGCCGCGCCTACTTGTTCAGAAAACAAATCCATAGACACGCGGCCCATAGCGATTAAATCATACACGATACGAGCACCTTCATAGTTTAGGTTTTAAAGCTTTAGTAGCAATATAGCTAGGAAAAAAATCTGCCTTGGGGCTGCTTCCTTCTTCACGATAACTTTCAAACAAATCTGCCAACATAAAACCTGCTTTAAGCTGCCCACCCGCTTGGCTTTCTAACGAATGACTATACTCAGCAGCTTCGCCTTGCTTGCGCAACCACGCTTCCCCGTAGCTTTCTAAACTTGAAAAAGGCAAGCTATGTTTAACCTCTAAACGCCCCTCTTCATCTTCCTGCCAATCAAAAATATACTCCATGGGGTTAAGAAAGCCAGCCAACAAAACACCCGCTGGTTTAAGTACCCTAAAACACTCGAGCCATGCCGTTTCTACGTCAGGTATAAAAAGATTAGAGCAAGGATGAAAAATAAGGTCAAAACTTTCCTTATCGAATCTCGCTAAGCTACGCATGTCACCCTCTTCTACACGTATGCCTAAGCGCTCTCTTTCAGCAACAAAACCGTCTAACTCGAGTTGTTTGGGTGAGTTATCAAAAGAAGTCACCATTGCGCCTGCTACTGCCAAAATGGGTACTTGTTGACCGCCTCCTGACGCTAAGCACAATACTTCTTTGTCTGCTAAGTCACCAAACCAGTCTTTAGGCACAGGTTGTGATTCGGTTAGATAAACACTCCAGTTGCCTTTTTTGGCAGCAGCTATTTCTTCTGCGCTGACAACCGTACTCCATCTATCGCCTTGTTCAGCCCAGCCGTTCCAGACGATTTTATTGTGTTCTCTTACATTCATATACGCTGTTTTTGACCTGTACTTAAGGCGCGAAGAGCAGCATCAGCCAAGACAAGGGCACGTTCACCATCTTCCCCATTCACTTCAGATGTCACCTTGCCAAGAACCACATCAATAAAATGATTAAGCTCTGCAGCGTAAGCTTCTTGGTAGCGCTCTAAAAAGAAATACAGAGGCTTTTGGCTACTTACACCTTCAGCCGTGCTTTTAACAAGCGTAGATTCAGCTACGTTTTCAGCTTGCAGCATACCGAGCTCACCATGCACTTCAATACGCTGGTCATAGCCATAGCTAGCCCGACGACTATTAGTTATAACCGCCAGAGCGCCACTAGCAAACTCTAGCGTCACAATAGCTGTGTCAACATCACCTGCTTCGCCTATAGCTTTATCAACAATTGCGCTACCACTTGCACTAACAGCCACGGGGGTATCATTCATCAGCCAGCAAGCCATATCAAAATCATGAATCATCATGTCACGGTACAAGCCACCTGACACTTTTATGTAATCAATAGGGGGTGGGCCCGGGTCACGAGAGCTAATTTGTAGCAGTTCAGCCTTACCAATTTCACCGGCATCAAGAGCAGCTTTAACAGCTCTAAAGTTTTTATCAAAACGACGATTAAACCCTACAAAAAGTTGTGCCTTGTTTTCTTTAACTACGCTCAGACATTCTTGAACTCGAGCTAAACTCAGGTCAATTGGTTTTTCGCAAAATATTGCCTTGCCACTTTTGGCTGCTTTTTCAATTAAATCCGCATGCGTGTTGGTTGCTGAGCAAATCAGAATAGCGGGTATGCTTTTATCTTGAAAGACTTCTTCTTCGCTCATAACTTTTGCGCCATACTTCTCTGCCAAAGCTCGAGCTGAAGGTTCATGTACATCAACAATGCCTACGAGTTGAACAGCTTCATTTGCATGGATGGTGGCAGCGTGTACTTTGCCTATGCGGCCTGCGCCAAATAGAACCAACTTAATCATACGTACTCCTAGATATTAAACAAACTATTTAAACATTTTTTAAAACACGGCGGCTTAAAAATAAAGTCTTAACCAGTCTTGAATCGCGTATCGCTCCAAGCTTCTGGATTTACAAGATGTTCTGGCTTTTCACCTTTTAGTACCTGAATAGCTTGAAAGAGTGCACCTTCAAAAAGACGTACCTTTCCTTCAGGTGTAGCTGAAGAAACATGGGGGGTAAGTACAACATTATCCATAGCCAACAAAGGATTATCAGGCAAAGCTGGTTCAGGGTCTGTGACGTCAAGACCAGCGCCAAACAAATGACCCGTTTCTAGCGCTTCAATAAGCGCAGCCTCATCAACCAAAGCCCCCCTACCTGCATTAATAAAAATACTGCCTGCCTTCATTTGGGCAAAGCGCTCTTTATTCATAAATTTATACGTATCATCATTTAAAGGCGGATGAATACTCACGATGTCAGCAGACGCTAAAAGTTCAGTCAGGTCATTCGTTAAGCGAACCCCATGTTCATCAGCTAGCTCAGCAGACACAAACGGATCAAGCGTCAAGACCTGCATAGCAAAAGCTCGAGCCATTTTAGCAACCAGCTTTGCTATACGCCCAAAGCCGACTAAGCCTAAGGTTTTGCCGTTTAGCTCTACGCTACTATGTCTAGCGTAGTAGTTACCCTCTGCATTGCGTAAACGCTTTTCTGAACGTTTTAGGTTTTTAGCAACTGCTAAGATCAGCATGAAGGTTTGTTCTGCTGTGGGTACGCTTGGGCCGTCAGGTACATTCGTGACTAAAATACCGCGTTTGCTGGCCGCTGCAACATCAACATTGTTGTAGCCAATGCCTGCTCTAGCAATGATTTTTAAGTCAGGGCAAGTGTCCATAAGGTCAGCATCAAAATTTATAAGACCGGCAATAATAGCGTTTGCTTGGCTTATATCATTTAACACAGTCTGGGGTGTTTTACCTTCTGCCCCTAGTAAGGTAAAACCTTCCAATTTTTGCTCATAGCCTTCTAACATAGGGCGTTCAAACCATACTGTCTTCATCTTTTATCCTTATCTTGTGGGTAACCCAAGCTACTTGACAGTTCTTTACTTGCGTCTAAGACCATCGTTACATAGTCCGCTATACGTTCTAAGGTCATGCGCACAGTAGGCCCAGAAATACCAATACAGGCAACAACTGCTTCTGACTGATCATAAACAGGTGCAGCAAGACAACGTACACCCTCGGTGTTTTCTTCATCATCATAAGCGTAACCTTGCTGTCTTATTTCTTCTAGGTGAAGTCTGAATTTACTATGGTTAGAAATGGTTCTGGGCGTTAACTGCGGTAGTTCTCTTGGTATATCTAAATCAGTAAAGGCAAGTAAGCATTTACCAACTGCTGTGCAATGCGGCAACTCTATACGCCCTAAACCACCGCTTACACGCAACGAAGATGCTGATTCAACATCATCAATTATAAGAGCCTGACCTTGAGCAACAATAGCTGTGTGGGCACACTCACCACTTAGTTTCATAAGTTGATACAAAAAGGGTCTTGCTAAGTCACGCAATACAGTTTTGCTACCCGCAGGCGCAGCCGTACTCATTTTTGGTCCTAAAATATAAGCTCGTGATTCGTTATGGCGTTGCACATAACCATAACTACTTAGGGTTTGTAAAAGTCTTGAAGCACTACTTTTATTAACTTTAAGAATATCAGCGACATCTGTAACAGCTATACGACGTTGGTTTTCTGGGCGCATATCTGCTTCCAGAAGACAATCAAGAATTTGTAACCCTTTGGCTAAGGCTTTAACTTCGTTCATGTTCTCTATAATCCTTAAGTTGCGCTTGACGCAACAAGAAAATACCTAAGACCTCAAATTAAGCTTTAATTAAACCATATTACATGCAAAGTTGCTTAAAACACAACCAAAAACTACAAAGTTGCGCTTGACGCAACTGAACTATTGACAAACTTTTTAAAGACTGTGTATAGTCATTTAACTCAAGTCAAATACTCTTTTTTGCTAGCACGCAGTACAATCATGCTGAATTTCTAGCGAACTATGGTTGTTTTTGGCGAGAGTATTTGAACTAAGGAAAGGAAAACCCTTAATGAAAAAACTGTTCATTCTTTTGTTTGCTGTAGCTACCCTAGGTATCGGCTTCAGTTTCGCTCAACCCGCTCGAGCGGACCTAGACATTGCTGTCGTTGCTCACGGTGGCGCAAACAACCCATTCTGGGTCGTTGTATTTAACGCTGTTAACGACGCCTGCGCTGACTTTGGCGTAAGCTGCACTTATGACGCACCAGATACCTTTGATTTACCTCTTATGGCACAAATGATTGACGCAGCAGTTGCTCGTCAACCTGACGCTTTAATTGTTTCACTTCCAGATGTAGCTACGTTAGGCGAGCCTATCGAAAGAGCCATCGAACTTGGCATTCCTGTATTCTCAATCAACTCGGGTAGCGACATTTTCGAAAGCATTGGCGTTTTACGTCATGTTGGTCAAACTGAGTACGAAGCTGGCCTTGGTGCTGGTGAGCGTTTAGCAGCAGCAGGCGGAACTCAAGGCGTTTGTGTTTCTCATGAGCAAGGCAACTTAGCTCTTGACGAACGCTGCCGTGGTTTTGCTGACGGATTTGGTGGCCCTGTAGAAGTTATTGCTTCAACCACTTCAGACGACGCTGAACTTTACTCACTTATGGATAGCTACCTTGGTAACAACCCAGACACCAACGCAATCTTAGCCGTTGGCCCTCAACCAGGCGAGCCTGCCATTCGTGTACTTGAAGACCGTGGTTTAGATGGCCAAGTTGCACTAGGTGCATTTGACCTATCACCTATCATGATCGAAGCAGTACAACGCGGAACCATGAGCTTCTTAATTGATCAGCAGCAGTACCTCCAAGGCTACCTTGGCGTACAAACTGCTGTTCTTTACGCTCAATACGGCCTTCTAGGTGGCAACAAAGTCATCCTTACAGGTCCTGGTTTTGTAGATGCTAGTAACGCTGAGCAAGTTCTTGATTTAGCTGCTAAAGGCATTCGCTAAAGCTCTTTAGCTCATTAGTAATGTAAGTCAACCCATACTCATTACTAATTTGCAGTAGAGATAGGGAGTTAGATAAAGCATCTAACTCCCTATTTTCTTAGTAACCCTATTTTATTTCAGTTTATTCTTAAGCCTCTTATAAAATTCTCAAGCACGACCAAAACTCGAGCTAATTTGAAAGGAGTTTATTTTGGCAACTACATCCACAAACGGTAGTGACGAACGCGTACAACAAATAAGCTGGTTTAATCGCCTCCTTAGCCGCCCAGAATTCGGAGCAATTGTCGGAGCGTTATTCGTTTTTTTCATCTTCACCCTATTTTCTTCCATAGAGGATTGGAAAGGTGTCAATTTCTTTTCTCAAGTTACAGGATGGCAAACCCCCGATTTTCTCGGTTGGCGTCAGGTTACAACTTGGCTCAAATTCTCAGCCGAAATTGGCATTATTGGCATAGGCGCAACCCTGCTAATGATTGGTGGCGAATTTGACCTTTCAGTAGGCTCAATAATAGGCTTAGCCAGCCTTATTTTGTTAGCACCCATCGTGCTTTATGGCTGGGCACCTTGGCAAGCCATTTTACTCACCTTAGCAGTAGCCGTATTACTAGGATGGATTAATGGTAGCTTAGTTAATGTTACAGGGTTACCCTCTTTTATTGTTACACTGGCATTTTTATACATTTATCGGGGTCTTACACTTGTCGTAACAAGAAATTTAACTGGGGGCGCAACTCGAGTTGACATTCAGGCGCTTGTAGGTCAATACGGCATTGAGAATGTACCTATGGCAAGGGAGTTTATTCGTAATGACTGGCTTGCTCAGCTTTTTTCAGGTCAGGTTTGGCTTAGTCCAAAAATAGTGGGGTTTTTAGGCAACTTAGGCATTATCCCTATGCAAACCCGTAATGTTCTTGACATTACAACAGGTCAACGCACTCCTATAGATTTACCTATAATTGATGGTATTCCTGTTGCTGTTGGCTGGTGGATTTTGCTTACCATTCTCGCCATCATTTTGCTACAGCGCACTCAACTTGGAAACTGGATTTTTGGAACAGGTGGTCACACTGAATCTGCAAGAAATATGGGGGTTCCCACCAACCGCGTCAAAGTCATACTGTTCATAGGTACAGCTCTATGCGCTACTATACTTTCGATGTTACAAGTCTTCGAGGCGGGATCATCTGAAGTATTGAGGGGTCAACTTAAAGAATTTGAGGCTATTATTGTAGCTGTTGTAGGTGGAACTCTATTAACTGGAGGCTATGGTTCAGTAGCAGGTGCTTTTTGGGGTGCTTTAATTTATGGGATGCTTGCAAGAGGTATTGAAATTGTAGGGTGGATGGACAACGACCAATTTCGCATTTGGCTAGGAGTAGGTTTACTTTTAGCTGTTCTCTTAAACACATATATTCGTAAGCGTGCAACGGAGGCAAAATAATGGCTGCTTTAGTTGAACTACAAGACATTGTCAAAACCTTCGGCTCAGTTATTGCACTTAACGGTGTAACCACATCTGTTGATAAAGGTCAGGTTCTTTGCTTACTAGGTGATAACGGTGCAGGCAAATCAACCCTCATAAAAACTCTATCTGGTGTACATACACCCACCAAAGGTCAAATTTTCATGGAAGGCAAACCTGTTACCTTTAAGACTCCACGTGACGCGCAAAGATACGGCATCGCCACGGTACACCAACACTTAAGCATTCAACCGCTCATGAGTGTAAGTCGGAACTTCTTTATGGGACAAGAACCCACCAGTAATCAAAACTGGCTGGGCCCCTTAAACATCATAAAAAAAGAATTTTCAGACAAAACCGCTAAAGAAGAAATGGCCAAAATGGGTATTGATATACGTGACCCCAACCAAGTTGTAGGCACCATGTCAGGCGGAGAACGTCAGGTACTAGCCATTGCTCGAGCTATTTACTTTGGTGCAAAAGTACTTATCTTAGATGAACCCACGGCAGCGCTCGGTGTAAAGCAAGCCGGTGTGGTTCTAAAGTATATAGCGCAAGTCAAAGCTAAGGGCTTAGCCGTTGTATTTATTACGCATAATGTGCACCATGCCTACCCTGTTGCTGATAAATTCACCATTTTGAAGCGCGGGCAGTCTTACGGTACCTTCATGAAAGACGAAGTAAGCCGTGAAGATGTACTCGCCATGATGGCAGGTAAAGAAGAACTTGAAGCGCTAGAAGCTGAACTAAAAGAGTTTGAACGCTCAGACACTGTACCTGCTAGCGAACTAGAAGCAGGCACATCTGCACAAAGAGCCATTCAGGAGTCAGGAAGCTAGACAGCATTTTGGTTAGTCAGAAAAATCTGCACAACTTAAATGTCAGCTAGCTAAAACTAATGCAAATCAACTGGGCAAAACTTGTACCTGAACTCACTGTCGAGAACTTTGAAAAAAGCCTTGCATTTTACAAGCTCATTGGTTTTGAAGTTCTCTTCAGTCGAAATGACTTTGTATATTTAGAATTTGAAGGCATACAGTGGATGTTACAAACGATTACTAATGACGGCTGGCAAACCGCAGCGCTAGAAAAACCCTACGGTAGAGGTATCAACTTTCAGCTCGAGTGTCTGAACGCAACAGCGCTAAGAAATAAGCTTTTAGCTTCTAACTATCCATTATTTCGTGATTTGCAAGATGATTGGTACCAAACAGGCAAAGTGCTATCTGGAGCACGTGAATTTTTGGTGCAAGACCCTGACGGGTATTTGTTACGCTTTGCAGAACCCCTAGGAGAAAAGCCCCTCTAAAAGTTATGTTTAATTTTTGTCTTTTAAGAAAAATCCTGATAGTTAATCGCCACAGTGCCTTTTACACGCTGCTGGGTGAGCTCGATAGAACAGGCTAACTATTGAAGTTTAAGCTCAAAAAGAATCTCTTTAAAGCTAAACATTCCCTTAATCCTTGGACAGACTAAACTCAACCTTATTTCCACCATTCAAAAAGGAAACCAAGCAATGAACGCGTTAAATATAGCCATGATTGGCGCAGGACGCATGGGTCAAACCCACGCAGATGTACTCAAAACCCTCAACGAAGTCAGCATAACGGATGTCGTTGATTTCTCAGCTGAAAACGCCAAAAAAGTAGCTGATAAGCTAAACGCTCGAGTGCGTAGTTTAGAAGATGTCTTAGCTGATAAGACGGTGGGTGCGGTGTTTATTACAACGCCAACAGCCACGCATGCAGATGTGATTACGCAGTGCGCTAGGGCTGGCAAATCGATTTTTGTTGAGAAGCCTGTTGCGCATACGCTTGAAGCTGCGCAGCAGGTTGTTAATGTTATTAAAGAGACAGGGGTTCCTTGTCAAGTGGGCTTTCAGCGTCGCTTTGACCCTGCTTATATTGAGGTTAAAAAGCGGATTGATGCCGGTGAGCTTGGGCGTATTGAGAACTTTCGTGCGGTAAGCCGTGATCCTTTTCAACCGCCGACGAGTTACTTGGCTAGTTGTGGCGGCATGCTAGTTGATCTTGGTATTCATGATTTTGATAGTGCGCGCTTTTTTTGTGGTGAAGTTGAAGAGGTTTATGCAACTGGCACTACGGTGCGTAGTAAAGAGCTTGAAGCCATTAACTTTAAAAACTTGGCAGTTGTTACCCTTAAGTTTAAAAATGGTGCGATTGGCATAATGGAAAATGCACTTAACACAAGTTATGGCTATGAGATTATTTGTGACATCTTGGGCGAAAAAGGTAAGTATCACTTGCAAAAAGATAAGCAACTGAATTTTGAATTTTGGAGCTCTGAAGGTGTAAATCATGATTACCCTGGTCATTTTGATCAGCGTTTCCCAGAAGCTTACGCAAATGAAGTGATTTCTTTTGCCCAAAATGTTTTTGCTGCTAAAGCTGTGGGCCCTACCGTTGAAGATGCTTTGGAGAGTTCAAGGTTAGCACTTGCTGCGCATCATTCTTTAGAAACAGGGAAAGTTGTGAAAGTTCAGGAGTTTGGAAGCTAGCAATTCAGTTAATCAAGAAAAACTCAAATGCTATTTGGAGGTAAATTTTGAAAACAGAACGTTTAACGGTTGCTCAAGCTATCGTCAAGTTCTTAGCTGTTCAGTACAGTGAGTTTGAGGGTAAAGAGCAGCGACTTATTACAGGTATGTGGGGCATTCAGGGGCATGGAAATGTACCGGGCTTAGGACAAGCCATGCAAGAGTACGGTCTGGCGAGTGACATGCCGTTTTACCGCCCACAAAATGAACAAGCGCAAGTCCACAGTGCCACTGCCTACGCACGACACATGAATCGTTTAAGTACTATGGCAGTCACTGCGTCTGTAGGGCCGGGTAGTAGTAACATGCTTACAGGTGCAGCCTTAGCCACAGTCAACCGCATTCCCGTTTTGCTTTTACCCAGTGATTACTTTGCAAACCGCATTCCTGACCCTGTTTTGCAACAAGTAGAGCACCCAAGTGAGCATGACCTTAGTGTGAATGATATGTTTCGTCCTGTCAGTCGTTTCTTTACGCGTATTTCAAGACCTGATCAGCTTATGCACGCCTTACCTGAAGCCATGCGTGTACTCACTGACCCTGTTGAAACAGGCGCGGTAACCATTAGTTTGCCTGAAGATGTTCAAACTGAAGCTTATGACTACCCTGTGGCTATGTTTGAAAAGCGCGTTTGGCGTATTCGTAGACCGTTAGCTGAACCTGAAGCAATTGTAGAAGCTGTCAACTTACTCAAAAGCGCAAAACGCCCCATGATTGTCATGGGGGGTGGCGTTAAGTACGCACAAGCTAGTACTGAACTTGCTGACTTTGCTCAGCGTTTTAATATTCCTGTTACTGAAACCCAAGCTGGTAAAGGCGGCATTCCTTGGAATCACGCTATGAATATGGGCAATGTCGGGTCATTGGCTGGTTCAGCAGCAAGTCAAGTAGCCAACCAAGCAGACGTGGTACTTGCGGTTGGTACACGTTTAGCTGACTTTACAACCGGCTCAAAAACCTTTGTTGCACCCACAACCAAGATTATTGGCCTGAACGTCACACCCATGGACGCCTACAAACTCTTTGCCGTGCCGCTTGTGGCAGACGCTAAACGTGGTTTAAGCGCGCTACAAAAAGCTTTAGAAGAAGCAAACTATGAAGGCTCGAGTGCTAGCTATCAAACTGAGGTCGCTAAGTATAAGGCTGATTGGGATGCGCTGGTTGATGAGATTAAGCAGGTTAAAGAGCCTCATAATCTTTCTCAGGGTGAAGTTCTGGGCATGACGAATGATGTATTTGGGGGTGACGCGGTTGTTATTAACGCAGCGGGTAGCATTCCTGGTGAGATTCCTAAACTTTGGCGCCCAACGCACCCGACAAGTTATCACCTTGAGTATGGCTTTTCTTGTATGGGTTATGAGATTCCTGCAGGTATTGGTGTGCGCTTAGCTGATAGCGAACGGGATGTTGTGGTCTTTATTGGTGATGGTAGTTATCTCATGATGAATAGTGAGATTGTGACTGCGGTAGTTGAGAATATGAATCTCACGATTATAATTGTTGATAATCACGGCTATCAGAGTATTCATGGTTTACAACAAAGTATGGGTACACCTCATTTTGGCTTAGAGTTAAGGCATCGTAATGACAAAAATTTACTAGATGGAAGCTATGTCAAGGTAGATTACGCTAAGCATGCTGAAGCGATGGGTGCGCACGCTGTTTACACTAACAACCAAGCTGACTACCAGAAAGCCTTGGAATATGCTAAGCACACTAAAGGCGTTAATGTCATTGTTGTTGAAGTAGACCCGACTAAGCGAGTTGGCTCTTATGACTTTGGTGGCTGGTGGGATTGCCCACCACCCGAAGTAAGCAATCAGCCTGCTGTAAATACTGCAAGGGCTGCTTATGAAGAGGACAGAAAGAAACAAGTTAAGTACAAATAGCATTTTAACTAGTCAATAAAAAAGACTAGCTGAAGCTCTAAAGAATAAAAAATAATGGATGAAAAGGATTCATTGTATGGCTAAGTACACTATAGGTAACGCACCCTGCTCTTGGGGAACCATTGAAAATACTGAGGGCGACACAGGCATTGACTACGAGCAAATGCTAAACGAACTCAGTCAAGCTGGTTTTACAGCCACCGAACTAGGTGACTGGGGGTTTATGCCAACCGACCCTAAAATATTACGTGAAGAACTAAGCAAAAGAAAACTCGAGCTTACAGGTTCATGGGTTACGGTACGTCTTTTTGAAGAAGCTGCACATGTAGCTGGGGTTGAGCAAGCTGTTAAAGTTGCGAAACTTTTGGCTGAAGTGGGTGGCCCTAATTGCACTATTAATATTGGCGATGATCACTCTACTGTGCATGAACGTCACTACAATACAGGTCGCATAAAAGCTGAGCATGCTTTAAGTGATGAGGGTTGGGAAATTTACATCAAGGGTGCTCACCATGTGGCTAAAGCAGTTAGAGAAGCTACAGGCTTACGCTCTGCCTTGCATCCGCATGGCTCTACCTATGTAGAAACATCGGCTGAGGTTGATAAGTTCTTAAGTTTAAGTGACCCTGAACTTATTGGCATTGTCTTTGATACAGGGCATTACATGCTTGGTGGTGGCGATCCTGCCGAAGGCATTCGTAAATACTCAGAGCGCATTTGGCTTATGCATTTTAAAGATTTCAACCCAACTGTTGTACAAGATGCCCTAAATAACAACTGGAACTATCAAGATATGATTGGTGCAGGTGTGTTTAGTGATTTAGGCACAGGTAAGGTTGATTTTCCTGAAGTTCTTAAAGCCCTAAGCGACATTAACTACACAGGCCCGATCATTGTTGAACAAGATGTACTGCCCGGTATGGGTTCACCCCTTGATAATGCAAAAAGAAATCGTCAATACTTAGCAACAATAGGTTTGTAAGTAAACATTCAACGACTAGAAGATTAGACTTAAATCTTCACATTTATTTTCGGAGGAAAAACCATGGCAAGCAGCGCAGAACAACTCTTAAATTTTGTTAACGGAGAATGGGTTAACTCAAAAACAGGCAACACCGTAAATGTCTTTAACCCCGCAACCGCAGGCGTTATCGCCATTGCACCTTTATCTGCAAGCAGCGAAGTTGATCAAGCTGTCGAAGCAGCCCACAGTGCTTACCTAGAATGGCGTCAAGTACCTGTCGTTGACCGCATTAAACCCCTCTTCAAATTACGCGAACTACTCATAGAGCACATGGATGAGCTCTCAAAAGCCATCACACTCGAGTGTGGTAAGACCTTTGCTGAGAGTAAAGGTGAGTGGCAGCGTGGTCTTGAGAACATTGAGGTTGCGTGCGGCATGCCTGTACTTATGCAGGGCTATAACAATGAGGATATTGCGCGCGGTATTGATGAGCATATGTTCCGTCAGCCTCTTGGTGTTTGTGCAGCTATTACACCTTTTAACTTTCCTGGCATGATTCCTTTGTGGTTCTTGCCTTACGCTGTGGCTACAGGTAATAGTTTTCTACTTAAGCCTAGTGAAAAAGTACCTATGACCACGCAGTACTTGTTTAGGCTTTTAGATGAAGCTGGTTTTCCTAAAGGTGTTGTTAGCTTAATTAATGGTGGTAAAGATACAGTAAATGCTATTTTAGATCATCCTAAAGTGCGGGCTGTTTCTTTTGTGGGTTCAACACCTGTAGCTAAGTACATTTATAGTCGCGCGACTGCAAATGGTAAGCGTGCCCAGTGCCAAGGTGGCGCTAAAAACCCAGCCGTTGTTCTACCTGACGCTGATATGGAGATGGCCACACGCATTCTTGCGGATAGCGCTTTTGGCTGTGCAGGTCAACGTTGCTTAGCAACTTCAGTTGCCATTACGGTGGGTGAAGCGCAAAAAGAATTTACCGAGCGCATTATTGCAGATGCCACAAGTCGCACCACGGGCTTTGGTCTTAATGATGACGTAAAAATGGGCCCTGTTATTGATAGCACAAGTAAAGAGCGCATAGAAGGCCTAATAGCAAAGGGTGCCAGCGAAGGTGGTAATTTGCTGGTTGATGGTCGCGGTAAAAAAGTAACAGGCGATGACTTTGCCAATGGTTACTTCTTGCACCCAACCGTTATGGCTAATGTAAACCCGTCTGCTACCCTAGCCACCACAGAAGTCTTTGGTCCTGTTCTTAGCATGATGCATGTCAACACCGTTGAAGATGCCATTGCCCTTGTAAATAACCGTCCTTTTGGTAACCAAGCTTGCCTATTCACCTCAAGTGGCTCAGCTGCCCGTGAATTCAGAAACAAAGTTGATGCAGGCAATATCGGCATAAACCTAGGTGTCGCTGCACCTATGGCTATGTTCCCCTTTAGCGGTTGGAATGACAGCTTCTTTGGTGACCTTCATGCCCAAGGCAGACACGGTGTAGAGTTCTACACACAAACCAAAGTTGTTGTAGAAAGATGGCCAAAAGAATGGAGTCGTCAGTTTTAAGTTGACGCTAGGCAGTAGGCGATTCACTATGTTTTTTCTACCTACTGCCTAGCGCCTACTGACTCCTAAACTATGAACTATGACTTAATAACTATGGGTCGCTCGAGTATCGACCTTTACTCAAATGATGTTGGTGCTAAATTTGAAGATATAACAAGCTTCGCTGCTTATGTGGGGGGTAGTCCTACCAATATTGCAGTTGGCACCAAACGCTTAGGCTTAAATGTTGCTTTACTCACCGCCGTCGGTCAAGACAAGGTAGGTGACTTTATATTGCACTTTCTTAAAAAAGAAGGCGTAGAAACCTCTTTTATACCCACCAAAGCAGGGAAACGCTCGAGTGCTGTGGTTTTGGGTATTGAGGATGATTCTTTTCCGCTTGTTTATTATCGTGATAATTGTGCTGATATTGCTTTAACAATTGATGATGTGATTGCCACGCCTATAGCAAATGCCAGAGCGCTACAAATTGGGGGTACTAATCTTTCTAAAGAACCTAGTTGTAGTGCCACGTTTTTTGCGGCTGAGCAGGCCAAACGAGCGGGCGCTACAGTGTTTTTTGATATTGATTTTCGGGCAGATCAGTGGCATGACCCGCGTGCTTTTGGCGTGAATGTACGTGCCCTGTTACCCCTTGTTGATATTGCTATTGGTACTGAAGAAGAGATTAACGCAGCTATGCTGCAACGTCCTGAAGATATTGTTATTAAAGATCAGCAGATTAGTGCGCCTGAAATTAAAGGCGATACCGAAGCTAACATCAAGGCTATTTTGAGCGTACCTAGTGGCCCTGAAGCACTTGTGGTTAAACGCGGTGCAGAAGGCGCTACCATTCACTTGCGGTCTGGTGAAGTCATTGAAGCTGCTGGTTTTCCAGTAGACATTTATAATGTGCTAGGTGCAGGTGACGCATTTGCCAGTGGCTTTATCTACGGTCATTTACAAGGCTGGAATTACCATAAGTCAGCCCGTATGGGTAACGCTTGTGGCGCTATCGTAGTAACAAGGCATGGTTGTGCTAACTTTATGGGCTTTCATGATGAAGTCTTAGCCTTTGCAGATTCACGCGGTGGGCTTTAGGAGATAGTTATGTCTAATTTTGAGCAACAAGAGCGACGCATTCAAACTATTCTAGGCCAAACCGATATACCTACTGTTACTTACCAAACACTGCAACAGTACTTTAGCTTTCTAAAAGAACATCTAGATTTACCTGTCGAAGTTACGGGTATTGAAGATTTTCACTGGGAAGAATATTATGTTTTTGGTCCAGGTAGCGCTAAGGAATACAAGCAACTAAGAAAAACACAGCCTTCTTACCAAGATAACTATCAACTGCTTCGGTTCCAAGAAGACTACGATGATTGCTATGGGTTAATTGTACGATTGCAAAGAAAAGGTGACCGAAAACACTTTGATTTACCCCTAGCCGACCTTAAAACTACAGATGAATCCGTTGCACAATCCCAAATGATAGATGACTATGTCACTTGGTTTGTGAACTGGCGCTAAACAGAATTCGTCTACCTTAAAAAGGATGATAACTCGAGTAACATCTAAATAACATACTCGAGTTGTTCTTTCGCTTTATCAATTAAATCTTGACTAACTATGTGATGCACGGATAAATCAATTTCACGAAGCTTTTGATTCATACGAAAACGATGCGTCTTATGCATGAGCGTAGTGTAAGAAGTGTTTTCAAGATCATCTTGAATAAGTAAACGCCTCGCTTCATTCGGCACTACAAAAACCTTACCTACATAGTGAATACCATCTCGGTAATTAATATTTTTAATAACAGCAATCTCAGCATCTAAAGCAGCTAAAGTAACACCTAAAGGGTAAAGCTTTGCGCAATCACTAAGAACTTGAAGTTTAAAATCAAGTTGCTCTATAAGCTCATGCACTCTTTTTAAAGCATCTTTAGGCGCAGTGTAAATATAATCATTAGTACGACCAAATAACTCTAAACGTAGCAAATGCGCATGCACTTGAAACTCGAGCTCTGGAAACACAAGGTCCTTTGCTTTAAGCATAGCTAAGCTGTAGCGCTTATCTTGCTTGGCTTGCAAAGCCAAAGCTAAGTCTTTAAATCTTTGGGCTAGATTTTCTGATTGTATATCTTCAAAGTTACTCGCAATAAGTTGACTGCGGTACCTTGTAAAAGCAATATTTTGACTAAGATTTGCGTTACCTGTAGGTAGTAGCGTGACATCTTCACTAAAGCCTAGTTGCCTTCGACCAATCTGCCCATCATTAATCAAAACTTTTTGTAAATAACTGAGCTTCATGCATTCAGCAGTTGTCTGAGCTTTTAAAGTAGCATTGAGAGCTTCTTCGTAAAGACCTGACCTGTAAAACAAGGATGCTTTTGCTCTTTGAAAGTGAATAAAGCCTTCAAAATCTTGTTCTTTTCGGCAAACAGGAAAGCCTTGTTCAAGTAAAGCCTCTAAGGCATTTGTTTGCTTCATAACAAGAAGTGCCTTTGCTTTTAAGCCATAAGCTAAACCTTCAGGATTATCTTTAACAAGCTCATAAGCAAGAGCGTCATCTTCACGATTATCAAAAGAAATAAGAAGCTCTGCTTTTCTGCAACGAACAATAGTGTCATCCGTTTGTAAAAAGTAGACCTCTAAAAAGGCACGTTTATCTTCTTGACTGAGTTGGTCTTTAACACGATCCCAAACCTGTGGGTTTCGCAGATCCTCTTTAGCATGAATTGCTACTGACATAGTCAAAAGTATAACAAAAATTAAGCAATCATTTCAAAAATACGTACTTTGAAAAGCAAGTCCGCAACCTAAAACTTAGGTTTCATGTAAAAATACCCTTAATAAGCTTATATGCTCTTCATCTTTAGCGCGATTAAGCTCGAGTTTGTACTTAAGTACATCTTTTAAGTGCGCATATTTTAAACCCTGTAAAAGTTGAGCTCTTTTAAAGATGGCGTCTACAGATTCACCCATCCAGCCGTCATAAATATCTGTATCTTTGTAGCTAATAACAAAGTCACCTGCAGCTGCAAGTTTTTTACTACCTAAACTTTGAGCTTTTTCCCAAGCGGATGCACGCGCAACAATATCAATATCATTAACTTCAGCAATCAATCCGTGAACTAACATAGGCGCACTACCAAAAAGCACAAAATCTTCTGTGGGTAAGTTTAACTGTTCAACTTGCTCACGCAGTTCAGACAAATTCATAACAGTATTGTAAAGCTAACAGACAGCTCGAGTGTTTTAAGCAAATAGTCTTTTTGATGCCCTTGCTTTCTTAGAACATGAGTGAGTCATTCTAAATTTG
Source organism: uncultured bacterium (assembly GCA_964634665.1). Classification (GTDB taxonomy): domain Bacteria; phylum Deinococcota; class Deinococci; order Deinococcales; family Trueperaceae; genus JAHEBB01. The sequence continues at coordinate 22,309 of CAZWJZ010000031.1, forward strand.
TATTAAAAACCATCATTTAACAAGCAGCGCACTGTTTCATTTATAACTATCTGGTCATTCACATGGCATTCACGATCCTTTCGCCTATCTTTCACAGCTTCGCTTCTAAACTTAGGTCAAGCTTGAACAAAACAAATCAAGCAAAGTCATAAAACGACTTAACGAAAGGAAACACAAATGATCGGACTTGCCTTTTTAAACCTTATTGGAACCCTTCTTTTCTTCGGCTTTATATTAATGGCTATGAAAAGCCTTTTCTCAAGAATGAACTATGCAAATACAGGTGGCTGCAGCTCTTGGGAAAAACTCGAGTATAAAGCTCAAGCGCACTCTCAAAAACCCCAAGCGCAAGATGAAGCCATGCAAGTAGCACGAGAACGCCTTGCTAACAGTGAACTCGAGCCTAAAGATTTTGAAGCTATTAAGGAAAGCCTTCGTAAAAGTGAGGCTGATATAAATGATACTTATCGTAGAAATGATGGTGCTTTAAATACTGCCAGAATGCGCTTTGCTAAAGGCGAACTAAGCGCTAAAGAATTTGAAGCTGTTAGACAAGCTTTAAGCTTAGCAAAGCAGGCTCTTAGCTACTAAACTGATTTAATCGATAAGACTGAGGGAGTCTGAGCTTAGTCCCCTAGGTCGGAATTATCATGTCTTACGATAGTTACACTTCAGCTTAATATTAGGGCGAATTTAAGCACATCTTTTAAGGCATTTTTACACTACGTTTCATATATTGAACAGCTTAGTCGCTTTGACTAGAGTCAAGTTTTATTTTTCTCGATGAATCTTAAATACTCCCTTCTGCTAGCTAATGTCCTGAGTTTTAGAGTAGTAATTATCATTCTAACTGAGCTTCTAGTTGCTTAGTAAATTTTTCTAGTGCAATTTCCCAGCCTGCTTTGTGTTGTTCGAGGCGTTCCATGCCTGCTATTCGGTCATGAATGAGTGTCATTTTGGTTCCACTTTTGGTGGTTTCAAAGGTTATGGTGACAAGCATTTCGGGTACATCTTGGTCGTCATCCCATTTCCAGGTAAAGCTGATTTTGTCATAGGGGGATATTTCTTGGTAACTGCCTCGTACGGTGTAGGGGCCTGCAACAATGGTGTAACTGCCGCCTTCTTGAAAATCTATGGTGGCGTTTGTTTCCATGCCTTCACCAAGTCCAAACCAGCTGCTCATAGCTTTAGATGATGCCCATGCGTTAAAAACGCGTTCTTGGGGTACGCTGAACATTCTTTCAAGGTGTAAGGTTTCTGCTGTGGGTTGCATCATTAGTTAGGTTTCCTTTTCATTTAGGGTGCTTAGAAACTGCTCGAGTTGGTCGAATTGTCTTGTCCAGAATTGCTTGTAGTATTCAAACCAGTCAGCCGCGCGTTGTAGTGGGTCTGGGTTTAGGCTTAAGAAGTGGGTGGTGCCTTGACGACGGCGGTTTACGAGTCCTGCTTTTTCAAGTACGCGAATGTGTTTTGATACGGCAGGTAGCGACATTTCAAAGGGTTGGGCTACATCATTCACGGTTGTTTCGCCTTGGCTTAGTTGTTTGAGTATGCTTCTGCGGGTTGCGTCTGATATGGCTGCGAAGGTGGTGTTTAGGTCGTCACTAAACTGTGGGCTTGGGGGGGTCATGCGTAGCTAGTCTGGGTGTTTTGTGGTTGGCTGACAAACTCGAGTTGTCCGAATTGGTTTAGGTGGTGGTCGAGGTGTTTGTACATGCTCCAGCCGCGTTCTTCTAGGTTTAGTGTGCCAAAGTAGCTGTGTTTTAGGGTTGAGGCTTTGCTTTTGTCCATGTTGTAAAAGCTGTCTAGGGCTTTGAGCAGGCGTTCTTTTTCTTGTTGAAAGTTTTTGGTGGTTTTTATTTCGAATTGTGGTGCTGTTGGGCCACCTTTGGCGTAGGCTTTGTTGCCTATGACGGTTGCGCGAATGATGGGTTTAAACAAGCGTGACATGAAGTCTACTTTCATGCTTTTGCCGTTCATGACTTCTAGTACTTCGGCGCAATGGGCAAGCATTTGGGCTGCGTTCATTTTGCCCCATTCGGCCTTTGTTTCTGGTGTTATGGCGTTAAGTCTGCTTAGGCAAGTTTGGTAGACCTCTTGGCTGTATAGACTTTTTTTATTTGTGCTTAGCATTATTTTCTCCTTTAGCATCAGGCTTTCAACCACTATCTATATTAAACTAAATAGTTAATTAACTGATTAGTTTAATATACCTTGATGATTTATTATTTGTCAAGCGTCCGCACAAACAAAACCGCAAACAAAACCGCGAAAAAAACGTATACTCAAACCAGATTAAGCATGAATAAAGGTTACGCTTA
>CAZWJZ010000032.1:0-6864 GCA_964634665.1 uncultured bacterium
ACCTGGTTTAGCCATTCGTTGCATAGGTGCAATTAGTGAAGAACGCTTAGACATTTTAAGACGCGTGGATGACATTTTTATTTCAGCTTTAAGAGAATTTGATCTTTATAAAGACACCGACCAAGCACTCGCTGTCTTAACCCCCATTCGCTCCGTGGGTGTTATGGGTGACGGGCGCACCTATGCCTTTACCGTGGCCCTCAGAGCCGTATCTAGCCAAGACTACATGACTGCAGACTGGACCCGCCTGCCGCACGACTTTCTAGCTTTGGTAAGTAACCGCATTGTCAATAGCGTAAAAGAAGTCAACCGAGTGGTTTACGACATAACCAGTAAACCCCCCGGCACAATAGAGTGGGAATAAAAAGAAAGCCAACTAAAGAAAAGCTTATACTCTGCCATGCACACACAAGAATACGCCATAGAATTTTTGTTTGACCTAAAAAGCAAACAGCATATTCAAAACCTCTATGACAAACTCGAGCGTTCTGGCTATGGCTTACCTGAGCAGGTCATTAATTTTCAGCCGCATATTACGCTGAACGTTTGTAAGATTCTAGATACAGTTAAGCTCGAGTGTGCCTTAACTGAGTTTTGTGCTGAGCATAGGGGCTTTCCTTTGACGTTATCGCATTTGGGTTGTTTTTTGAATCCGCAGCCCGTAGTTTTTTTGGCGCCCACAGCTACGCATTCTTTGTTTGCTATTCACGCTGAGCTTATTAAAAAATTAAGTCCTTTTATTTCAGCTACCCGTAGTTATTATGAGCCTAATAGCTGGGTTCCGCATTGCACGGTGGCCTTTGGCTTTGAAGAACAAAAGCTCACTGAAATCATGGGTTTATGCACTCATTTTTCTTTACCTTTGACTATAAAGCTAAAAAGCATTGCTGTTGTAGCTGTAGCGAACGGGCAAACCCTTTTTAACCTCCCCTTGTCAAAAGACACTAAGACCGTTAGAATCTAAAGCAATGAATTCCTCAACCCAATCATGGTGGCATGCAAGCTGGCGATGGCGTAACTAGTCTTAGTTTCGTTTTTCGTTCAGCGCTTAAGTTTTCTAAGCGCTTTTCTTTTTGTCATTTCATACATTAGGAGTTCTTATGCGCAAGCGTATTCTTACCGGCGACCGCCCTACCGGTCAGCTTCATATTGGTCATTACTTTGGTTCTTTACAAAATCGCGTGATTTTACAAGATGAGTTTGATACCTTCATTTTAATTGCAGATGTTCAGGCTTTAACAGATAACTTTGAGCATCCTGAACGCATCAAAGAAAACTTGTTTGAAGGTGTGCTAGATAACTTAGCTGTAGGCATGAAGCCCGAAAAAGCCACTTTTGTCATTCAATCCATGATTCCAGAAATAGCGGAACTCACCGTTCTTTACAGCAACCTTGTTAGTGTTTCTCGCTTAGAGCAAAACCCAACTGTTAAAGCCGAAATAAAACAAAAACAAAACCTATTTAAAGACTCCGTTAGTTATGGCTTTTTAGGCTACCCTGTTAGTCAAGCTGCCGACATAACAGCTTTTCAAGCAAAACTTGTACCTGTAGGAAAAGACCAGCTACCCATGCTCGAGCAAGCTCGTGAGATAGTACGTAAATTCAATCGTATTTATTCTGATACCCTCCTTGAGCCTCAAGCTAAGTTAGGGTCTTTCCCAAGGGTTAAAGGCTTAGATGGCAATAACAAAATGTCCAAAAGCCTGAACAACGCTATTTTTTTGGCAGATACACCTGAGCTTATTTCTCAAAAAGTCATGAGCGCAGTTACTGACCCAAACAAGCTACGCTTAAAAGACAAAGGCAATCCAGATCTTTGTACTGTCTTTGAGTACCACAGCATGTTTGCTTCAAATACGCAAGAAATAAAAAGTGAATGCCAAGTAGGCAGCAGAGGTTGTGTGTTTTGCAAAAAGCAACTCAGCCAAACCATAACTGAAACCCTAAACCCCATTTATGAAACAAGAAAAAGATACGAGAAGAATCTAAGCAGCGTCAAAGAAATAGTGTTTGAAGGCACACAAAAAGCCAAAACAATAGCAGCACAAACCCTAAGCCAAGTCAAAAACGCCATGCAGATTAACTACAAATAGAGAAGCTCGAGCTTCTCTATTTTTTTATTAACTTTAAAGGTCTTATTTTAAGGTAAGTGTTTTACTATTAAACTACTATTATCCTAAGCTGATTTGATCGTATCATAAGACTGTGGAAGTCTAAACTTACTCCCCTAGGTCAAACTTATAAAGTCTTATGACATTTATTTATTCAGTCAGCTTAGTATTAGTTTACGATTTGTAATGTCCATTGTTGGTTAGTGCCATCATGGCAACTCCATTGCAGAATGTTACCACCATTGGTTTTTGAAGATCCCGAAACGTCAAGGCATTTACCACTGTTTTGTGATTTTATTTGAATGATGCCTTCACTTTTATTAATAAACGACCATTTTTGATTAGCGTAGTTTAACCAGTCCCACTGGTGGACATTAGCACCGTTATCTTGGGAAACGCCTGAAACATCTAGCACTTTACCTGTTTGAACATTAATAAGTTTGTAAAGGTCACCTTCAACTTGAATTTTCCAGCGTTGATTAGCAGTGTTATGACAATCCCACTGATGCACATTCGCACCATTATCAAGAGAACCTCCCGCTACATCTAAACATTTACCACTACCAACGTTTTTTAGCAGGTACTCAGGCTCCGTAAAGTTTGGTAATACCTGAATCAGCCTCTCAACATCCAATAGTCTTGCACCACCTATGCCATTATTCTTGTCAATGACGCTGAAATCCATACTTTGCCAAAAGTAATCTGTTAGCTTGCTTTTATCTACCCAATTGGGCATTTCTGATAAGGCTAGGGCAGCAGCACCAGCAAACATAGGCGCAGCGAAGGATGTTCCTTTTACCTTAACGCTTTTATTGTTTGGGTAAGCAGCAACAATGCCTTCACCCGGTGCTACTCCATATAGATGGTAACCATAAGAAGTAAAGGCGGATAGTTGGTTATTAGACGTAACACTGCCTATGCCAAGCGTCTTTCCGTAAGTGTTATTATGCCAAGAGTAAGACGCAGGGTAGGTCATGGTTTCATTGCCCCCTGTATTGCCAGATGATGCAAAAATCATAATACCTCTACTGTTTGCGTAACTCGCCATGCTCCATAAAGCTTGGTCATGTTGTGTACTACCTAGTGAAATATTTATAACATTTGCGCCTTTATTAATAGCTCTTTGAATAGCTTTAACAACATCATCTGTATCACCTTTGCCATCTGCATTTAGAACACGTAACGGCATAATCTTGGCTTTTGGTGCTATTTGTAAAATGATGCTAGCCACCGCTGTACCGTGCCCTGCGCCGTTGCCTGTGCTAGGTTCTTGAGGGTTCCAGTCATTATCTATATAATCCCACCAGTCACTACTAGGGCTTAAGCGACCCGCAAACATCGGGTGAAACCAGTCAATTCCTGAATCAATCACAGCAACTTTTATACCTTCACCAAAGTTACGACTTAGTGCGTGCGCTTCTTTCAGGTTTATTTGATCCCAAGCATTCGCATTAGCTTGCATGCTACTGTTAGTATTGCCACCTGCCCAGGCACTAAAGCCACCCGCCCAAGCGCTAAAGCCACCTGCCCAAGAACTCCAGCCGCCAGCCCAGGCACTAAAGCCACTTGCCCATGCACTAAAGCCACCCATAGTAACTTCTGGTGACGCAAAGGTATTTTGGTTCGTGGTGGTTGTTAAGGTGCTTAATTCACCTTCTTCTTTACTAAAGCCTAAAACAGCAAAGCCTGCCTCAGGTATAAAACTAACTACTTCACCACCATATTTTGCCATTAGGCTTTCAGGGCTATCTTCAGCTGTAATTTCTATGGTTGAAAGGTAAACATGCCTAGTCTCATCAACTGTTCCTATAACTGGGACAAGTTCTGTACTACAAGCCGCTAGAAACAGCAGTAAACTCCATAAGAAAACAATTTTAAGAGGATTTATAACAACGCGATGCATGACGACCTCCAAAGTCGCTTGCGCTACTGGCTAACTACTTCTTGGAAGCGCCCAAGTATATCGAAGTAGATCTTTGCCTCTTAGGAGAAAAGATAGGGATTGCCCAATCAGGCAGTCTAAACTAAAGTATTGCGCAATTTTTCTTACAGTTTTCTTACAGCTTGTTTTGTAAGAAGCGCTCTGCTATAAAAGCGTTCCGTTAAGTACAAACACAGCTACGCTGAAGTAAATAAGTAGTCCTGTTACATCAACAAGCGTAGCGACTAGAGGCGCAGATGACGTTGCAGGGTCTATGCCTAAACGCTCTAACACAAATGGAAGTAGCGAGCCTGCCAGCGTGCCCCACATGACAATACCCAGCAAAGATATGCCAATAGTTAGACCAATAAAATACCAGTACTGACCGTAACTATGCGTAAAGTACTCACCTAAAGCAATTCTAAAAAACCCAAGTACTCCCAGTATGCCGCCCATAATGAGCCCTGAAAAGATTTCACGCCTCATAACGCGCCACCAGTCTTTTAAGCGAATCTCACCAATGGTTAATGCTCGAATGATGAGTGTCGCAGCTTGCGACCCTGTATTACCTCCACTTGAAATAATAAGGGGTACGAACAAGGCTAAAACAAGTGCTTTTTCGAGTTCCTCTTGAAAAAAGCCCATCGCAGTTGCTGTTAGCATTTGACCAAAAAACAATAAGATGAGCCAGAAGGAGCGCTTGCGAATGAGTTTAAAAAGACTAATGCTTAAATAGGGTTCTTCTAGGGCAGCTACACCCCCTAGTTTTTGTATATCTTCGGTGGCTTCTTCTTCAGCAACATCCAGCACATCATCTACCGTGACAATACCTACAAGTATGCCTTTAGTATCGGTAACAGGTAAAACGCTTCGGTCGTAACGCTGAAAGGCGGTGACGGCTTCTTCCTGATCATTTAGAACGTCTAAAGCCACAAACTGATGATCCATAAGGTCAGCTAATTTAGCGTCAGGGGCAGCTAAGAGTATCTCTCGAACCCTTATGTCATCTATGAGTTTGCCCCCCTTTTCAACCACATAAAGCACACTTAAGGTTTCACTATCATGGCCATAAATACGAATGTGATCTAAAGCCTGAGCTACCGTCCAAGTTGAGCGAAGTGCAACGTAATCAGGCGTCATAAGCCTACCAATAGAATCTTCAGGGTAGCCAAGTAGTAGCGTTGCAACGCTACGCTCTTCAGTCGAGAGTAAATTCATGAGTCGACGTGTAACTTTACCTGGGAGTTCCTCAAAAAATTCGGTACGGTCATCTGGACTCATGTCATCAAGAATGGCAGCGGCCTCTTTATCTGCCAGGCCAAACATTAGGCTTTCACGTTTATCACTAGGGAGTAACTCAAACACTTCAACCGCGCTTGTTTGTGGCAACAAGCGAAAAACAACAGCCTCTTGCTCACTCGAGAGTTCCTCAATCACTTCGGCAATAGCTGGCACATCTAGCGTCTGAATTAGCGCTTTAAGTTTAGTAATCGCTCGAGTGTTGATGAGATTAACAAATACTTTTTGTAACTCTATTGGTTCTTGTTGCTGGGTCATAGCTATTACCTGCTTAGTGTGTCACGCTTTTGTCAGTGCTTTATATTTTCATGAATGTAGCTAAAGGCGATTACTCTAGGTAGTCTATCAGTGAGGCTTTGCTAAACGCGTAAGCTTGCGGAAACTTTTAATCCTGGCTACTGGCTACTGTTTACTTGCTTATCTAAGCGTTAAGCTTGCTGTTATGAATTATTGGCTTATGAAAAGTGAACCTGATGTTTATGGCTTTGAGCATTTATTGGGTGAGCCCAATCATACGGGTATGTGGGATGGTATTCGTAATTATCAGGCGCGTAACTTTATGCGTGACAGCATGAAGCTAGGTGATAAGGTCTTGTTTTATCATTCGAATACCAAGCCGCCAGGTGTGGTGGGGGTTGCTGAGATTGTTACTGAGGCTTACCCTGATCCAACTCAGTTTAACCCTAATGAGAAGTATTTTGATGCTAAGGCAAATCCTGAGAATCCTCGCTGGGTGGTTGTGGATATCAAAGCAGTTCGTAAACTAAATAACTTTGTTTCGCTTGAAATGATTAAAGCTGAGCCTGAACTTGCTAGCATGAGGCTTGTCCAAAAAGGTAATCGCTTAAGCATTATGCCGGTAGAAAAAAACGAGTTTGAATTCATTTTAAAGCTTGGAACTTAAGGAGTTTTTTATGTCAGATCTTATTCATAGTGCAGCTCGAGCTTTGGCGGATGAGACTATTGCACTTCGTCGTGATTTTCATGAGCATCCTGAGATTGCATTTGAAGAGCTTCGTACATCTGCTATTGTTGCGAAAAAGCTTGCAGAGTGGGGCTTCACGGATGTTCGCACGCAGGTGGGCAAAACGGGTGTTACAGCCTTACTTGATTCAGGAAGGTCGGGTAAAACGGTGTTGGCTAGGGCCGATATGGACGCGCTACCGGTTCATGAAGAGCGTGATGATTTGAGCTTTGCTTCTAAAACTGCTGGCAAAATGCATGCTTGTGGTCATGATGGTCACACTGCTATTTTGCTTTCTGTTGCTAGGCTTTTAAGTGAGCAAAAGGAGCAGTTTAGCGGCAAGGTTTTGTTTGTGTTTCAGCCTGCTGAGGAGGTTGTTGCGGGTGCTGAGGCTATGCTTAACGATAGTGCTTTGGCTGCTTATGAGGTTGATCATAGTATTGGTTTGCATTTGATTAGCAGCGCACCTGTAGGCACTGTGGCGTTAAGAGCAGGTCCTGCTATGGCGGCGGCTGATGCGTTTAAAATTACGGTTCGAGGTAAGGGCGGGCACGCGGCTATGGCTCATG
>CAZWJZ010000032.1:6893-24286 GCA_964634665.1 uncultured bacterium
CCGATTGTGGCTGCTTCGCATATTATTTTGGCACTTCAAACACTTGTTTCGCGTGAGACTAATCCTGTTGATCAGGCAGTTATTAGCATGACAGCCATTCAGGCGGGTACTGCCTTTAATATTATTCCTGAAGAGGTTGAAATTAAAGGTACCCTTCGTACTTTTTTAGCTGAAACCAGAGAGCATTTACGCATGCGCATTACTGAAGTGGCAGAGCAGCTTGCTGCCACGTTGCGCTGCACTGCTGAGCTTGACTTTATGCAGGGCTCTCCTGCTGTTGATAATGACGCAGCTATGACAGCGCGCATGGCTAAGGTGGCAGCTTCTGTTGTTGGTGAGGCTAAGCTCATTACTAATGCGCCTCAGATTATGGGGGGTGATGACATGTCATTATGGCTTCAGCAGGCGGCTGGTTGCTATTTTTTTGTGGGTGCTGGCAATAAAGAAAAAGGCTTTGGCTATCCTCATCATCATCCTAAATTTGCTATTGATGAAGCTTCTTTACCCTTAGCTGTTGAGTTGTTAAGTAAAGGCATTATTGATTTTTTAAGCTAACTCAGGCTCTAACTATGTTTGAAGCGAGGTGTTTGCTAACGCCTCGCTCTTCATTGTTTACATAGTTCACTCTTGAATCTGACAAAGTCATGATATAATTTCTTCATGAATCAACGTCGTGCTTTTATTTTGGATATGGTAGCAGAAAACTATATCAGTTCTGCGCGTCCTGTTGCTTCTTCTTTTATTGCTGAGCACTTGAACGTGAGTAGTGCAACCGTTCGCAATGAACTTGCAGCTTTAGAGCATGATGGTTTTTTACAACAACCGCACACCTCAGCAGGTCGTACGCCCACCAAATTAGGTTTTGAAACTTACGCGCATAAGTTTATTCCACCTGGGCATTTGACTGAGCAGCAGCTTTCTTTACTTAGTCTTTCGTTAAACGGCACCCATGGTGATCACTTTTTACAAAATCTTGCTAATGCCGCTTCTATCCTATCTGGTTATGCCGTAATTGTGCGTTTGCCTGCCAATCCTGACATTAAGGCTCTAGAAATTCATTTGTCATGCTTATCAAGTACACGCATACTGGCAGTTGTTATCCTTGAAAATGGCTTAATTAGACAACTTAGCTTAGAGCTTGACCCTGTTCCTAGAGAAGCTGTTTTACGCGAAGCTGAGCAGAACTTACGTCAATTAGCGGTACCTTTAAAAGAACTCCCTGAAGGCATAAAAGATATTGCTAAGCGAGCTAAAGAAGAATTATCAAACACACTTTTAGCCTTAGCTGGAGCACTACCCCATATAACACCGCCACGTGTCTTTTCGCAAGGCTTAAAGCAAGTCTTAAGTGAACCTGAATCGAGTAACCCTGAGTTTGTCAGAAGTCTTATTGAGCGCTTTGAAAACCCTGAAGAACTCGACAATCTTGATGACTTGAGTTTATCTTTAGATGAATCTTTAGCAAGCATTGCCGCCAAACTAAGTTTTGGCCCGAGCCAAGCGCAACTCATTGTCTTAGGCCCCACACGTATGCGCTACAGGCAGGCTTTAACCGTTGCGCATGGTGTTACCCAAATAGCAACGCAGCTTAATTAGTTTTTCATTAGACCAAACTCGAGTATTGAAACCGCTACACTAACTTATGACTGTCAATGTGCTTTTCTTTGCAAGTTTACGCGAAGCAACCAATACGCGCGAACTCAGCTTATCGCTAGCTGAACCTTTAAGTACCAGAGCTTTAGCTGAACAACTCGAGCGTGACTTTGCTGGCTTATCACTTTCTGGTTCTCTTTGTGCCATTAATGAGCAGTATGCTACGCCTGATGATGTTCTTAGTGAGGGTGACACGGTTGCTTTCTTTCCGCCTGTTTCGGGGGGCTAGTGTTAGAAAGCAAAGATTACTTTATTGTTACCACTGAAAAGCTCGAGCTTGCTGCTTTTGTTGATTGGGTTACAGATGATGCTTTTGGGGCGGTTGCTAGTTTTATTGGTACAGTTCGTTCTCCTAATTTGGGCTTAGATGTGTCTTATATTGATTATGAGGGCTATGAAGGCATGATTCAAACTCAAATGGCGGTGCTTGCTAAAGAGTTACGTGCAGCGCTTGATTTGGGTCATCTTGTACTGGCGCATCGCTTGGGTAAGTTAAAACCTAGTGAGGCGAGTATTGCTATTGTGGCTTCTTCGAAGCATCGCAAAGATGCCTTGGTTGCTTGCCAAAAGGGTATTGATAGGGCAAAGGAATTACTGCCCATTTGGAAGTATGAAGTAAGCAACGAGGGTAGTACTTGGGTTGAGGGTAATAGTTCTGCTAGTCAAACACTTTGATCTCTAATTGTAGTGCTGCGCTTGCCCGTAGGTGTCATAAATCAACTTAAGCTTAAGTCCCCTAAAAATCTAGGACTGCTCTTTGCCAAGCATTTGCACTTTCATTTATCAATAAAACACCCTAGTTTTCATTTATCTATAATTTTTCACATGTGGGCTTGCCGTGAAATCCTATGCTTTAGAGACTTGTATTAGCAGGGTATGATAACGTCTAATGTTATGCCTCTGATTTTTGGGAATGGCGAAAGGTGAAAATAATGGCGAATGAGGTTTATCTCGTTACGCATGACAGCTTGTCAAATATTATCTCTGCACGAGCAGCATCACGTGTATTAGATAAAGCATTAAAAGGTAGTGGTTTAACTCAAGAAACCGTTAATCATCAACAAATGCACAATGTGTTGGTAGGCCCTGTCTTAAAAGAATTACAACAAATTCTACCGAGTGAAGGCGTTAAACGCACCATTCAGCACACCACCCAACTCCTTAGTGCAAGCAGTGCAGATACAACGATTACAGAAACAGATCTTGAATTACCGAGTGAAGATACAGAGCAATCCTTTAGTTTACTTAACAGTACAGAAGTAGATGCTCCTGTTGAACCTAAACTCAAGCCAAACCCATTATTAAGCCAAAAAGCAGACAGAAAACCTTCAAGCGAAAAAACAACGTTCGAATCAGAAGAACTCGAGCAAATCTTACTCGAGTTTGCACAACTCGAGCATGTTCAGACGGTAGCGACGGTTAAGCAGGCGAATGGTGAGGTTTTGAGCTCTCGGGGTTCTGGTTTTGATTTAACAAGTTTATCGCGTTTGGCGAATATGAGTTTGAGTTTGCTAGGTCGGCACGGTAAATTGCGTTCTTATCATTTAGAGCAGGCAGAGCATCATTTATTTTTAGTACCTTTGGGGGCTTTTGTTATGATTATTGTGGGTGCTTCGGCTATGAATGTAGGCGAGGTTTTTAGCATGATAAGTTCAGTTAAGGAGGCAGCATGACTTTTGTTAGTTGTCCTAGATGGTTTTGGAATAAAGTCTGCGTTTACGTCTTCATTTTAGGTGTCGCCTTAAGTTTTGCTGGGTTTGCTCAGACATCTGATAGTGTGTTACAGAGTTATGGCTTAGCGTTTGAGAATTTAAATGAGGCCAGCAGTAGTTTCGAATCTGATGCACAACAGAGCCTTGAAGCTTTAAATGATGCTTCGCAAATGCTTCGCCCTTTATCGAGCAGCAGTAGTAGTAATGTGATTCCTGCTTTAGAGCGTACTTTTGAGCGAGCTAAAACATCGGTGCAGAATCAGAGTCCTACCGATTTAGAGGTTCAAATTGCAGTACTTAAAGGTGGCTTTTGGCGACTTGTTTATGAGTCAGCACTTGAAGCAAGTACTGCGGGGAATTTAGGTGTAACAAAATTGCGTTTAGCTCAGCTTGCGCAAGACATGGGTTTAGCTGAAACCGTGACCAGCGAGATTAACTCGAGTGATCAAGTTATTGCGATCTTGACCTCTTTAGAGTTGGGTATTACTGCGCGTATGCAAGAGGAGCTTATTGCAGTTCGTACTCTGGTTGAGTCGTCTACCGATTTGGGTGATACTCAGGATTTGAGTTATAAACGCTTGGCTAATGTTTACAGTTTGTACTTGCCTATTCAAGATTCAACACGTAGTAGTTCAGGTCTTTCTGCTAGTTTTAATGATGCATTTGTCTCATTAGTTGCTTCTGATACTGAGGTGCTACTTAGTGATTTAGATACCTTAGCAAACTTAACAAGTAATTTTTCTAATGCAGCTTTGGCAGCTAATACAGGTTTGCAGCCAGCCCCTGTTGAAGCAATTACGAGTGAAGAAAATCCTGTTGAGACTACAGCTGTAGCGCCTGTTGAAACAGCTGTCGATACAAGCACAACTCAACCGCTTGTCAGCACAGCTGATGTTGCACCTCCTGTGACAACCCCTACAGCAAATGCTGCTGCTATTCAGGCAGCGCAAACAGCTCAACTTAGTGAAGATCAAGAAGCTTTAAGAAGACAGTTAGCACGTCTTGGTTTAACAGCTAATCAGCAAGATCGTTTGCTTAGTCTTTATGGTGAAGCAGGCTATAGCAGTATTAATAGCGTAATTGACAGTCTTTATGCTGATAGCGCTAAAACCATTGTAGCTGTTAGTCAAGGTGATATCACTCGAGCTAAGTCTTTAATTGGTTTGCAAGAAACAACTTACGAAAAGTATTTGCAATCTATTTTGGTGCAGACAAACCCTAGTGTTGATCAAGCTACGCTCTCTATGTTTCGTCGCTTGGCTGCTGCACCTGGCCTTCGATTACAAGATACCGTAGTGTTAAGTGAACATATTTATAGCCTTGCTGGGGTATTAAGTAATAACCCGGTTTCTGCCTTAACGCGAACTGAGGCTGCTACGACCCTAGTTTGGGCTGGTTGGTTAAGGCTAGTTTTAACGTTCTTACTTGGCTTACTTGCTTTTGTTCCCCTTTATCTTTTGTATTTAGCCTTTGGTGGTGGAAACAGAAATTGGCAGCTTATTGGTTGGGCGCTCTTTTGCTTACTGCTACCGCTTATGTATGAAGGCATGGCTTACTTAGCCAGCCTTATCTCTTCTTTAGCAGGCGGAATTTCATTCTTAGATGCTTTGTCTAGATTCTCAATATTCCAAAGTACTTTTTCTCAAATTCTTTGGGTTATAGTATCAGCTACAGCTATAGCTTTAGCTAGCTTAGGCCTTTACGGTATTTGTGTTCAATTTGGACTTATAGGACAACGTAACAGCAAGCAAGCTGTCACGATTTCAGATACAGTGGTTAACCCTGAGAATCCAAGTACCTCTTTTGATTGGGATGAAGAGTTTTAATTTTTAAAGGTTATTTTTCTCGCATGCTTAAAGGAGTATCATGACCAGCGCGGTCTATCAAGCAACTATAGAAGAGCTCGAGGCTATATTATCGCCTCGAGTGGTTTCTCGTTCGCTGCAAGAGGGCTTACAGAGTGTAGGTAAGTCACCTCAAAATGTTGCTTATGCTGATTTAGAAAAAATTCTAAAAGCACAAGTCTACAGACAGCTTCAAGTTGCTATGCCCGTCACAGAAGCAAAAACTCGAGTAGCTGATATTCTAGATAAACTGAAGCAGCTTGAAGCTGATGAGATTACGCGTAGTGAAGTTGGTAAAACCTTAGAGCAGCAGGCCAGCAGCTTGTCTTTTTTGAAAGACCGTTTAAAGCCTTTTAATTTGTATTTTGAGTGGTCTGAAGTCCAGAAGTTAAGAGCACTTGTGCAACTTTTAGATGCAGAGCATACGGCAGGTCGTGAAGCCAATAAGCTTGTTAATGATGCCAGAGATCAGTTACGCTTAGTTGAGCAAAAGCTAGAAGATCAGTTGGTTAGGCAAGCCCAAGAGTTAGCAAGTTTAGAAGCTACCTTTAAGTTAGTTCAGTCACTTGGTGGACCAAAGTTAAGGCGTTTTGAAAATCTCATTAATCAAATCAATGAGTCTCAAGAAAGCCGTCAACTTGCTCAGGCTGAAATTGAGCGTGCCACAAAGCTGTCCCTTGATTTACGTAAACTTATGGAGTCAAGCATTGTTGTTGAGAGTACGGTTACAGCCTCCTCAACAAAGCCTAACAGTGTAACTCAAGAAGCAAGCACAAGCATTCAAGAACCCAATCAAGAAGACATTGAAGCCAAACTATTAGAACTAGATTTAGCCAACGAAGCCAAAAGCTTAGCTGCCCTTAAAGAAAATACAGCCAGCTTACTCGAGTTTCGAACTGATTTAGCTGAGCCGTTTTTAGCACTTGAAGCGAAACTAGCCCAAAAGCAAAAAATTAGTTCTGACTTAGAAGCTTTAGAGCAGCAGTTAATCACTGAAAATAAGCAGCTACGCCAGTCACTTTTGGCGGAACTAGAAAGCATGGAGACTGTGCTGGCAAGTTTGCACAGTACGCCAGCAGATTTATCGCAAGATATACAGATTAGCTTGGGTATTCTTGAAATGGCCTTGCCGAGCTTAAGAGATATAGAGCATTTACGTAGACTATATGCCTTAGCTGTTCAGAAGGATCAAGAGCAACAACAACAATTGGTCCATGAAGAGACTCTCATTGCAGGTCAGTTAGCAGAGCAAGAAAGTTTACTTAGCAACCTAACTGAACGCTTGCAACGCTACCAAACAAATACAGCTGTTTTTAATGAAATTAATGCACTACAAAGCTGCCTTGCGGTTTTATCTGAAGCTCAAGAAAACGGGCAAGTTCAACCCCATGCTGTCAATACAGCCAATGAAGCCATGCAAGCACTCCAGCAGGCAGTGGCTAAGCATGCGGCTTCTGAGTTGGAGCGTAGCCAAGCGCAGCTTAGTCATTTGCAGGGTTTATTTAAGTCTTTACCTCGCGCTGATGTTTTGAATGATGCTTATCTTGATTTAGACACCCAGCTTAATGATGCATTTAGTTTATCTAATGCCTTGAGCAAAGCTGAGCTTTCGGCATTAAAGCAAAATGTTGCGGCTTATAAGAATTATTTACTTGATTACTATAAAGATGTTTTAAAGGACTTTAAACGCCAAGCGCAAGCGCTTAATGATCGTGACTTACTCGAGCAGTTTGAAACAGCTCAGGTTAATTTAACGACAAGCTACCCTAATCTTGACGCGCTAGCGCAGTTACTTAAGCATGCCCAAAAGCAAAAGCAGAGCGAACACATTAATGATTTACATAATCTAGAAAATGAGCTTAATACCTATAGTAATGCACCTTCAGACTTAGTACAGCCTTTAGCTACCTTGATTACGCAAGCACAAGCTGCCTTAGCTCAAGGTGAGATCATTCATCTTGATGAGGCTTGGGGTCTTGTTGATGTCTTGAGGCAAGATAATGAACGTCGTGGCTCGAGTTTTGTACCTCGTTTAGATAAGTCCTTAGCTGATTTCATGGATGTTGCTAAACTTAATACGGAGGAAGCTAATAAAGCAGGTCGTTTGTTAGATCAACTTAGAATTCAACGTGATAATTTTGATCGTCTTTCTGTCAGTATGCAGCAGTCTTTAGAGAACTCTCTTTCAGAATCTGAGCAGCTTATAGCAGCTTTAAAAGAGCAGCTTGCAGCAACCAAAGCCATTGCTGGGCAGTTGGTGAGTAGTAATTTGTTAGACAATTTGTTTGGTGGGTCTTCAACAACTGCTAATGAGCCTTTGCTTTTTGATTTGCCTGAAGAACCTCAAACTAATGTGTTGCGTAGTTCTTCTGAAGTACTAAATCAGTGGGTAGATGCTTATAAAGATGAAAATTCAGTTAAGTCTGTCATGATTTTTGAGCAAGGTAGTTTGGTTGCAGGGCATGGTGATTTAGATTTATCTCGCTTGTCTGACGCTCTCTTGCAACTTGACTTTAGCTTTACTGAGTTGGGTGATGAGTTATCCTTAGGAAAGAAGCATTTATCTATTGTTGAGTTAAGCATGCACAGCGCTATCTCTGCTTGGTTAAGCGCTGAGCATCAGCTTATTTTACTGCTTGATCAGCCTGCCCAGATGAATGCTATTGTGCACCGCTTAAGACAAGATTTACCCATTTTAAACCAAAATAAACAAAATGCCACGAGCACCTAAACCGCTTTGTCTTAATTATGCTTAGCTATTCCCTTGATTCACTTGAAGAAACCCAAAAGCTTGCTCATTTTTTAGCACAGCAGCTTCCTTCTAACAGCCTCTTACTCTTAACTGGGCCTTTAGGAGCGGGAAAAACCACGCTCACGCAAGCGCTAGTCAAAGAGCTAGCCAGCCCTGCTCAAGCGAATAGTCCCACCTACACCTTAATCCATGAATACCCAAGCCCAGAAGGCATCATTGTACATATGGATGCCTATAGACTCGAGCGTGCCGAAGCACTCTTAGAGCTTGGTTTAGAAGATTACTTAGATTACGCGAGACTTGTTATTGTTGAGTGGGGTGAAGACCTAAAAAAGCTTTTCCCTGACGCCCTTCAAGTAAAGCTCGAGTTTAGCGAGTCGGGTCGTTTGGCGCATATTGTGGGCTTAAGTGAATCTGTAGGGACTATGTATACTACAGTTACACTCGAGTAGAGTAAACAGCGCAGCCAGTTCTAAAGTTCATTATAGCGTAACTACGAACATGCTTTAGCGTGCAGTTGTGTCATTATGCATTTTATGTATTTGGGTATTGATACCGCAACTCCTATTCTTTGTTTAGGCTTATGGCGAGAAGGCTTTTCTGAAACGCTTGAACTAAAAGTTGAGCGTGACCATGCCAAACGAATAATTGTTGAGCTAGATACTTTTTTAGAACAACATAAGCTTAAGAAACACGATTTACAAGGCATTGGTGTGGGTGTTGGACCGGGCTCTTACACAGGTATTCGAGTAGCTATAGCTACAGCTAAAGGCTTAGCGAGGGGGCTAACCATTCCTTTGGCGTATAGCTCGAGTTTATCTGCTATGGCGCATGCTTGTCTTAGTGAGGGGCAAAGAGGCATTGTAGCTATAGATGCTCGTAGAGATAATCTTTATTACGGTATCTATGAAAAGCAGGGCAGCATTGTTGAACTTTTAGCACCTACAAAAGAAAGTCGTGAGGCTCTTAAAGAGAAGCATAAAGACCTACGTTTCTTTGAAGATGTTATACCTAGTGCTAGCTATTTAGCTGAACAAAGTAGCAAAGCTAGCTTAGCGCAAGTTTCGCCTTTTTATCTTTAGAATTAAGCTTTGTTTCAGTAATATGCAGCGTTGCTTTTGGCAAGCCTTTTACCAGAACTGAGGCAAATGATTTAGGATAAATTTTGTGCTGCGGTATGTCTGTTAAAGGCATCCAAATGGCTTTTGAGGTTTTGTCTTTGAATTCTTTACCCGTTCCAAATTCTCCGCCAATACCTTGTACCCAGTAGTAAAGCTGTAACCAGTTTTGCTCATTTTGCTTTAACTCAACCACAGCAACAAGCCGTGATACTTCTACTTGTAAACCTAAAGCATCTTTGGCTTTTCTTAGCACGGCTTCACGGGTAGCTTCTCCGTCAACAACAGCTGCACCCGGTATGAGATAATAGGGTTTATCTCTTTTAACCCGCTTTATTAAAGCAATGGCGTCATCTTGAATTAAAACCAGTCCAGCACGAACTCTCATAAGCTTTATTATGCGCGATACTCACCCCATTCATCACGTAAAACTCCACAGACTTCCCCTAAAGTTGCCTCAGCCTTAAAAGCAGCAATCACGCGAGGAAACAAATTATCCTCTCCCCTGGCGCTGTGCCTTAGCGCAGTTAGCTGCTCAGTTGTTTTAGCTTGGTCACGCTGCTGCTTAAATGCTTTTACTTGCGCTTCACGTTCTTCTTGCAAACCAGCATCTATGACTTGAATAGGCGTAGCTGTTTCATCATGTGATTCAAAGCGGTTTACCCCCACAATAATGCGCTCCTGCTGCTCTATAGCTTTCTGGTACTGATAGGCTGCTTCCTCTATTTCAGTCTGAATGAAGTCTGCTTCAATAGCCTTTACACTGCCGCCCAAAGCCTCAATTTGATTCATGAGCTCTGTTGCTTCAGCCTCTAAACTATCGGTTAAATGCTCAACATAGTAACTACCTGCAAAAGGATCAATAGCTTCAGGAATGCCTGACTCATAAGCCAAAAGCTGCTGCGTTCTTAAAGCAATACGTGCAGAATGCTCGGTTGGCAAACCCAAAGCTTCATCCATAGCATTGGTATGCAAAGACTGCGTTCCGCCAAGAACTGCGGCCAACGCCTGATAAGCCGTACGCACAATATTATTTTCAGGTTGTTGCGCTGTTAAGGTACTACCTCCCGTCTGAGTGTGAAAATGCAGCATTAGGCTTTTTTCATTTTTTGCAGCAAATTCATCACGCATACTGCGCGCCCACATACGCCTAGCAGCCCGAAACTTAGCCACTTCTTCTAAAATATTACTGTGACACGCAAAAAAGAAACTCAAACGCGGCGCAAACACATCAACATCTAAACCTTTAGACAACGCTGCCCTCACATAGGCTTTAGCATTCGCAAGGGTAAAAGCAATCTCTTGCGCAGCCGTAGAACCCGCCTCACGAATATGATAGCCAGAGATGGAAATGGTGTTCCAGTTTGGCATCTGCTTAGCACAATACTCAAACATATCCGTAATAAGACGCATCGAACTTTCAGGTGGATAAATATAAGTACCCCGCGCAATGTACTCTTTTAAAATATCATTCTGAACCGTGCCACCAAGCTTGGCACTATCAACACCCTGCTCTTCAGCCACCAAACCATAAAGCGCAAGCAGCATCATGGCAGGCGCATTAATTGTCATGGAAGTAGTGACTTTATCTAAAGGAATACCCTTAAAAAGCGTACGCATATCATTTAAAGTAGCAATACTCACCCCCACCTTACCTACTTCACCTTTAGCCAACGCATCATCAGGGTCAAGACCTAACTGGGTTGGTAAATCAAAGGCAACTGATAAGCCTGTCTGCCCTGCATCTAAAAGGTACTTATAACGCTCATTAGACGCCTCAGCACTACCAAAGCCCGCATACTGACGCATCGTCCAGAAACGCCCCTTAGCGTACATATCAGGGTAAACCCCTCGAGTATAAGGAAACGCGCCGGGCTTACCTAGTTTTTCATCAAGATTCTCAGGTGCTTGCGAATAAATTGCTTTCATAAAAACATTATACGAGCTTTAGGAAACTGTAAACACAGGTGTACTTTGAGAGACGAGATAGGTGGAGAGAGAAAAAGTGCAAAGAATTTTCCAATCCTCTGATTTTCTAATTTTTCTTTAGTTCTCAGTCTTAACTAGCGAAAAGCCTATGAGTACGTGTAACTCTTCAAGAATCTCATCCACCACAAAGGCAAGGCGTTTATCTCCTTGCTCATTTAAAGTTGTGTGCATACCGTTAAACGCAACAAAGCGTTTGGGTTGCTTCGCCATTTCAAACAAAGCCTGCCCCTGCTCAACAGGAATCACATCATCTTGAATACCATGCACAATTAATAACGGCATAGTCAAACGGCTTATTTTTTCTTTACTGGTAAACTGATTCTGAAAAAAACTATCAGGCAAACCCGCATTATAACGCCACGCTGCTGCGTCAGGAATAGACGCATAAGGTGCCTGCAACACCAACCCTGCTGCCGCGTGACTCATTGCGAGCTCGAGTGCGACACCTGAACCTAAGGAGAAGCCCCATATGAGTAGGTTTTCTGCTTTAACACCGCTATTTATTAAGTAGTTGTAGTAGGTTCTGGCATCTTGATAAAGGCCTTCTTCACTTGGGATGCCTTCACTTTTATAAAACCCTCGGTACTCTGCCATAAGAACATTAACCCCTAAACGCTCTCTTAAAAGCATAGGGAACTTAAGATTCTGTGAAATATTACTTGCGTTACCATGAAAATACAGTAACCAAGGAGCATCGGTAGCAAAAGGAACCACCCACGCTTCTAACGCCGTACCATCTTCACTATTTAGATTAAGAATCTCATAGTTAAGCCCATAATCAGCTGGCGTTTGAACTTCTACCGTTGTCGGCCAATAAACAAGCTGGCGTTCTATCGTAGGTAAACAAGCAATTAAACTTAAGCTCAAAAAAATCAATAGCAAAATCATTATTCTTAGCTTTTTCATGTGTCAGCAACTACCGTTTCAACGCCTTGCTCTTTAAACTCTGCTTGCTCGAGTATCTTGAATTTAACGGTTCCTTGCTTATCGGGTTTGAGTCCTTTTTTGCTTTCAAAAAAACTTTTTATTTTGTGTAAGTCATCTTTAAGATTGCCACTTGGCATGAAGTAACCATCTATACCTGCTTCTTTTTTTACAGAGTCAATGTAGGCAAAAGCTATAGGTACGTTTGCTTCAAGTGCCATGTAGTAAAAGCCTGTTTTCCAGTAATCTGCCTGACTTCTGGTTCCTTCAGCAGCTATAACAAGTCTTAATTCATCTCGCTCTTCAAAGACTTTAGCCATGGTTTTAACAAAATTTTCTGTCTTAGCCCTATCTACCCCAATCAAACCAAGTCGCTCCATAAGCCAGCCTAATTTGCCATCAATCAGCTCTTGTTTACCTAAAAAATGAAGCTTAACACCCATGCCCCACATGGTGAAAATAGCTAACGGGAAATCCCAGTTAGACGTGTGCCACGCACCTAACAGCACATACTTATTACTAGCAGGCAAGTTAGCTACTACACGCCAACCAAATAAGCCAAGAAAAGCTCGAGCTAGGCGCATGGCGATTGTTTTGCGAGGCTTAACGGTTTCCATTGTTAGGATAATAGCACCTTGCCTTTGCTTCGTATTGCGCCTTATTTACGTTTAGCTAACGGTCTTTCTTTGGCTTGTATTTTATTCTTAGAGAACGACGGTTGGCCAATCTAATAGAACTGCTGTTTTAGCGTTTTGACTGTTTTGGTTAATGTTTTGCAGTGTTAGCAAAGGATGGCGTATGAATCTTCAGTTTTCTACCTTACTTAGCATTTTGTTGTTTTCTCTTGGGCTTATTTTAATCTTGAGTGCTATTACAGCTTTTACCCATACCTTGGGTATAGTGGTGACAAGTCTTGGCTTTTTTGGCATTGTGCTTGCCTTGGTTCGAAAAAAAGGCTGACCTTTAACCTTGGACTTATTGTAAGCTCAGTTGCTTAAAGACTGTAGCTCCAACTTATTTAAATTGTCACAGACACTAAATCTGTAGTTTAGAACCAAGTATTCAATTGAGCATCATCATACATTCTTCTAGTACATATATTAAGGAGACAAACATGAAGAAATTCTTAATCGTTGCTGTTCTGAGCATTCTGCCTTTTGGTTTTACGCAGACCATTGTTGATATAGCTGTTGGTAACCCTGACTTTAGTACCTTGGTTACTGCTGTTACTGAAGCTGGTCTTGTAGAAACCCTATCTGGAGATGGCCCTTTCACCGTTTTTGCCCCTACCAATGAAGCTTTTGCTAAGCTACCTGAAGGTACTTTAGAAATGCTTCTTGCAGATGTTGATTTACTCACCGAAGTACTCACCTATCACGTTGTATCTGGTGCTGTGCTAGCTGCAGATGTTGTGACCATGACGAGTGCCACTAACTTAGAAGGCGGCAAACTAAACATTATGGTTGACGGCTCAACTGTCATGATTAATGAAGCTACTGTTGTTACTACTGACATAGAGGCTAGCAATGGTGTTATTCATGTGATTGATACTGTCATTGTGCCACCTCTACTTGGTTTACCTAAATCAGGCACCATTCGTTATGACCTTGCTGATAATGGTACAGGCATTACCGGTGTTGCCATTGTTAGAGGTAATCGCGAGAGAAGTACGGTATCTGTATTATTAAGAGGCACCCCTCAAGGTGGCGTACACCCTATGCACTTTCATGCTGGTAACTGTGATAGTGGCGGTGGTGTTGTTGTTCCTCTTAGTTCAATTGATGGCACTACAGGCATTAGCCGTAGCCAAGTAGATGTTCCTTACGGTGTCATTGTAGGCAATGACCACTACCTAAATGTTCACCTTTCAAGTGATGACATGGGCACAATTGTTGCTTGTACCGAAGTCGGTACAGACGCAATGGGTTACTAAACTTTTTAAGCTTTTGCTTTTAGAAACTTGACCCACTCAGCGCAGCGCTGAGTGGGTTTTTTATTGCTAATAGCAGTTCGACGAGTACGATTAGAAAAAGCAATGGGTTTCATTTTACGCTCCAAGATCGCCATAAGAAAAGTCAGACTGACTTTTCTTATGAAAATGCTTTTTAAGCATTGCTAAATTCGCTACAGCTTTTCTCACAGTACGCCCTGTATACTTCTTGAGTGCTGAGGCTTTCGCGTTACTTTATCCGTGAAACCAGCGGTCTTTATCTTTTTGGGGTAGCTGCCGTTTGCTTACTTTT
Source organism: uncultured bacterium (assembly GCA_964634665.1). Lineage (GTDB taxonomy): Bacteria > Deinococcota > Deinococci > Deinococcales > Trueperaceae > JAHEBB01. The sequence goes on from CAZWJZ010000032.1 coordinate 21,129, forward strand.
ATCTATTGATTTACTTACCACTTGGGCTAAATTTTTAATTGAGCAAGATGCATCCCTTTTAACCGTTGCTAGACTCATGCTTTACAAAACACCTTTTTTCTTACATTTAGCCATGCCGCTTGCCATTGTCTTTGCAGTTCTTTTAGCAACAGGTCGTTTGGCTAAAGATAGCGAACTTAAAGCAGCTTACTCTTTAGGTGTAAATCCCTTTAATTTACTCTTACCCATGCTAGCTTTTGCGTTTGTCGTTAGTTTGTTTATTGTGATTAACAATGGCTATTTAGAGCCCACTGCTAATCGTGCTTATGAAGTTCTAGAGGACAGTTTTTTCTATACCAAACCTCCTCCTGAAGTGCAAAGCAATGTTGCTTACCGCATATCTGACGACAGTATTTATTTTGCAGGGCGAATTCGTGCAGATGAAGATAATAAAAACCTTGCGACATTAAGTGGGCTTTATATTTTAGAGAGCGATGGCACCATTATGACCGCACCCGAAGGTCAGTGGAATTCAGAAACCAGAACATGGCTTCTTTACGATGCACAACGTGTTGAGACGGACGGTAGCACAAGCTTATCTAGTGAACTCGAGCTTCCTTTTGAAACAGCTGAGGATGCTGCTGATAGCCTTCAGGATAGCTCTGCCCTTAGTTTAACTGAACTTTCGCGTCGTATTGACTCGGTAAAACAAGCGGGTGGGGAGTTAAGAGATTTGCAGTTTGCTTTTCATCAGCGTATTGCAGATGCCTTTAGTGCCGTCATTTTTGCCCTCATTGCCGCGGTTTTAGGTTTACAACTCCATAACCGAACAGCAGGTTTTGGCTGGACAATTGCGCTCATTGTTGTGTTTTGGGTTATCTGGACACTCTCAGGGCAGTTGTTTGAGCAAAACATTTTGTCAGCTCGAGTGGCTGCTTGGATGACCAGTGGTGTTACGGGTGTTGCAGGGCTTATCTTTGCTTGGTGGCGGTTTCGTTGAAGCGTTTTAATGCTTATCTTATGCGTGAAATCATTCCGCTTTATGGTGCTGGCATTATTGCTTTTGCCTTAGCGCTTTTGGGTCTTATTTTTGTTAATGTTTTAGCTGATGTTCTGGCTCGGGGCGTACCGCCAGCTTTGGTATCTGAATTTTTACTTTACAGTTTACCTGCTGCTTTGGGGCGTTCTTTACCGCTTGCTTTGCTGTTTGCAACGCTGCTTGGTTTAACCCGCTTATCACAAGATAGTGAGGTGAAAGCAGCTTTGCTTTTAGGGCTCAGCCCTAAGCAATTCTTGATGCCTTTATTAAGCTTAGGTATTGTTGTTAGTATGCTAAGTTTTTTTAATAATGAAGTTGTTGTGCCTTGGGCGCAGCAGCGTGCTTCTGAGGTTGAGAAAGATATTTTGTTAACCAGTCCTGATGCCTTTTTAGAAGAGGGTAGCTTTTTTACTGACGCTTTAGGGCGTAGTATTTATATTGAATCTTTAGAACCTGGGGGTATTTTTACTAATCTTACTGTGATTCAGTCGGGTGGCGCTTCAGGCCCTCGTGAAGTCATCACGGCAGCTAAAGGTCAGCTTGATAATGAGGCGGGCTTATGGCGCTTAGAAGACATTCGTTTTTCTACTTACCGTAATAGTCGTTTGGTGCAAAACACAACGGCTGAAAAAGCTACTTTGCCTGTTAGGCGCTTGTCTGCTGGGGGTAACACAAACCCTGAACTTACCTTTTTGCCTTTTCGTGAACTTTTGCAACGTATTCGTGAAGGCAGTGGTCGCCAGAGTGCCGAGTGGACAGCCTTGCACCGTAAATTTGCTGAGCCTTTAGCAGCCATTACCTTTGCCATTTTTGCGCTTGCGATTACCTTGGTTAGTTTTAGGGGTGCTTTTAGCTTAGGTTTAGTATCTGTGCTGTTCTTAACCTTTATTTATTATGCAACCTGGAGTGTCGCTAACACACTGGGGGCTCAAGGTACCATTCCAGCTTGGATAGCAGGTTGGTTACCCGTCTTTCTTTATGCAAGTGCAGGCAGCATTTTACTAGGCATCTCTTGGAGACGCTAGGGTGAGTCTTTTTAGAATCTTTTCTTTTATTCTTTTATGTAGTTGTTTTTTAAGTTTTGCTTTTGCCTCTAGAATCAGCATTTCTGCCGAAGACTTTCCTGATAAAAAAGGTTCTTTAGAGATTCGTTCTGTCACCCTACCTGACGGTTCCGAGTTAGAGTATTTTGTTATTAAAGGCAATCCGGTCACCCTTAAAATTGATGAAGCCCAGCAAGTCATTGCTAAACACATTGAGTTTGACCGCACCACCAACATCATCCGCATTATTGGTTACGGCACCATCATCACAGAAGAACAAACCATTCAAGGTAATAACTTAACCTTTGAACTCGAGCAGGAAACCTTTAGTGGTCAAGATGTCTTTATTATTACTTCTGAAATTGATGTTGTGGGTATAGATGCCAATCGTGTACCCGGGCAAATTAGCGTTATTTCGGGTGAATTTAGTCCTTGTGCCCGTTGTCAGCAAGATGTGCAAGATTATAGTTTTAAGGCAGGTCGCTTAGAACTGTTTCCGGGTGATCGGCTAATTGCCTTTGATGTTCAAGTACGCATTCGTGATTTTCCTATTTTGTATTTACCTTTATTGGTTGTGCCACTAGGACCACCTGACAGGCAACCCCAACTCAACATCACCTCTGGGACAGAAAACAGTAAAGCCGAAGTCTTTTTAACATGGCCTTATGTGGCAGGCTCGAGTGCCTTAGGGAGTTTTAGGGTTCGTTATTACGCAGATGTTGATGTGGGGCAGGGTAACTTTTTTACCAATACCTTTTTAGGGGGCGCAGTTATCACAAATTATCTGGGTGCTGATTTGCAGCATCGTTTTTTTACTGAGGAGGGCAGGGGTTCGTTTGATTTGAGTTATACCCCTTCGTTTCTTAGTAATACAGCTACGGCTGATAAAACAGATGCGCTTTTTAAAGTACGCTTTGAGTACGCTACTGAAGAAACGCTAGATATTCAGCAGGTTCGCCTGGTACTAAGTCGAGATGACAGTATTCAAAACCGTATTGGTGAGTATCAATTAACTATTAGCAATAAGCAAAGTGGTATTAATGGCAGGTTTAGTAGCACAGGCTTTGTTGACTTTGACCCTGAAGATGATGTTTCTA
>CAZWJZ010000033.1:0-10924 GCA_964634665.1 uncultured bacterium
AAGGGAAAACTGTTAATTCTTCGAAATGTATATTTAGGGGTGCGGAATCGCGGATCTTTGAAAACCAAAACACTTTTTGCTTTAAGAATTAATCGGAAGGCTGAATACTCAGAATTAAATAAAGAGAAAAGACTTAAAGCTGTCAAAATGAGCTTCCTTATAAGATAGAACCACATTATTGTTGATTTGAAAAAGACCTACCAAGTCCGCTTGTGTAGGTCTTTAATAGCTACTTAGTAACTACTTAGTAACTACTTAGCGGTCTTCAACAGGAGTAAAGGTTTTTCCTCTAGGGCCTTCATAAACCAAGCGTGGACGCATAAGCTTATTATCTGCATATTGCTCAAAAAGATGCGCCATCCAACCACTAATTCTGGCAACGGAAAAAATAGGCGTATACATATCCCTAGGAAAGCCTAGCATACGGTAAACACTGGCGCTAAAGAAATCAACATTAGGTTTGACTTCTTTACCTTTCTTAGCCATTTCGCGGTCCATAATGCGCTCCATCTCCAAGCTCATTTCAAACCACTTACTATCGCCAGATTCTTCAGCCAAGTGCATAGATACATCTTTCAAAATAATCGCTCTAGGGTCAAGCACTCTATAAACTCTATGCCCAAAACCCATAACACGACCACCCTTAGTGTTAAGAATGCCCAGAACATAGCCTTCGACAGCTTCAACACTAGCAATCTGCTCGAGTGCTTTCATAACGGCAGCATTTGCACCCCCGTGTAAAGGACCTTTGAGTGACGCAACTGCTGCGGTAATAGCACTGTAGACATCTGTTAAGGTACTTGCTACTGCCCTTGCCGCAAAAGTACTGGCGTTACTGCCATGCTCAGCGTGAAGAACTAAGGCGACATCCATTACATTAGTAGCTGCCTCGCTTGGTTTTTCGCCTGTAAGCATGTATAAAAAGTTGCCTGCTATAGATAAGTCGGGGTCAGGCTCTATAACCGGGAGGTTATTGCGAATGCGTTCATAAGCGGCCACGATACCAGGGAATTTAGCTGTTAAACTAAGACCTGCACGTTTCACATGCTCTAAACTGACATCATCTGCATCAGGGTCAGTAGCACCCAGCATAGAAACAGCTGTCCTCACTGCATGCATGGGGTCAATCCCTGCTGGCATAAGTCTCAAGGTATCAAGAACAACTTCAGGCAGTGCAAAGTGAGGTTTTAGACTTTTTTTAAACTCATCAAGTTGTGATTTGTTAGGAAGATCATCATGCCATAATAGGTACACAACTTCTTCAAAACTAGCTTTATTTGCAAGTTCCCGAATGTCATAACCTCTATAAATAAGTTCGCCTTGCATACCATCAATACTTGATATTTGGCTTGTATCAATATTGATTCCAGCTAGTCCTAGATGAATTGTTTCTGGCATTTGTCCTCCGTTAGGTAAAGCCACAGTAACAGCAATAGCTACTGTGCAGCTTAGTAGAATAGTTAAATTAGTGGCAACATTGCCTAAAGTACAACATTGCTAGTGTACCAAGATTCAAACATAAAAACAGTGTGTTATACCGAAGCACAACACACCTATTCAAATCTGTCTTTGAACTTCTTAATCATAAGAATACACTATATAGAACAAAAACGTTGAGGCTTTTGTTTTTCAGAGGAAGACAATTACCTTAAAAAACAGCGCTAGCATAAAAGCAAAATGATTCAGAAGCTTATAGTTTAAAGAGCTAAGCAATAAAACACTTAAGGGCTAAGAAGCCGCCACTAGCTCGAGTATGGCTTGACCGTAACGCTCGAGTTTTACTTTGCCTATGCCTTTTATGCTGTTTAAGTCTTTTAGGGTTTGGGGTTTTTGTTCAACAATTAAGCTTAAACTTTCATTGCTGAGTACCAAATAAGCTGCTTTGTCTTCAGCTTTAGCGGTTTCTCTGCGCCAAAGCTCGAGTTTGCTTTTGAGTTCAGCTGCGTTTGTGCTTTCTTGTTCTGGTTTTTCTTCAGCTTGATTTGTGTTTAATGCTTCAGCACTTGACTTCTCTTCTTTTTTATTGGTGGGATTTGCTTTTTTGCTGCTAGTTTCTTTAACTTCAGTTACGGCTTCTTCTGATTGAGTCACGGTTTGTGTTGCTTCGGGACTTATGTCCGCTTCTGACGCTTCGGGAGCTGCTTTAAAGCTAATCCATTTGCCATCCCCAAAAGCTTTTTCGCCACGAGCAATTAAGACGACGCCAATAACAATAACTAAAAGTGCAAACCAAATAGAGCTTAAGATGCCGTTTTCCAATAAGCCAACAAGTAAACCGAGTGAGCCTAAAATGGCAGCGGCGTAAAGAGGCCAATGATTGCTTTTTGGCTCAACTCTATCTATAGCTAGAAAGCCTGCACCTAGGCTTATTAGAAAAGCACCATTCCAACCCCAACTTGCTTCGAGTAAAATACCTATGGCGACACCTGCTAGCACTGAGCCTGTTACAAGCATGCCGTAATCTTTGCGTCTACTATAGCTGTACAGAAATCCGCCTGCCGCAAGGGCGACCCAAAGCCAAGCTGCGCCTTCAGATACTCGAGCTAATATAGCCAAGGTTCCTATGGCAATTAATATAAACGCAAGTAAGCGTTGTTTGCTGGTTTGCATAGTGATTCTCCTTAAGCTTTAGGGCATTGGCAGCCCCATCTACTAAAAGAGTAACAAACTTTTAGTGCTGAATCGACCTACTTTTGGAGGAAGGGCAATTTTTGAGTTAGAACTAATGTTGCTTTCCTTTCGGGTTCTTTAGGGTAAAGCTCGTTTGAATGTTCAGAATGCTGGATAATCTAGTAATGCCTTACCTTATAAAAGTGCTGTAATCATCAAGATTTTTGGCAACTACTTGTAAAAGATAATCACTAGTTCCTGTCATAAGGTAGCAATTAATAAGCTCGGAGAGTGCTTTTAGTTGTGTTTCAATGATATTTTTAGATGTAGGGAAGGCGAGAGACTAACTTTTTAGCTTGCTCTGTTTTACTAAGGCTTGCAGTTCTTTGCAAAAGTCTCAGGTTAACTTTTTAGCGTGATTATCTAACTTGACCTTGGATAGTTCTATAAATCTTTAGATAGTTTAGGGGTTTTAATTAATTTACTTGACATGAGCTTTTGGTATTAGCTGCACATAAGCTGCGTCTTGTATTATACTTTAAGCTAATGTAACAGTGTTTTGGCATGTATGAATGTCCTTGTAAGCTTTAAACTTATCCTTTTGGCAATGTTAAACTTATGCTTAAAGCGATGAGTTAGGTCGGGACTGCTCGCTAATAGCAGCTAGATGCAAGTATATTGTTTTTAAAAGGAGGTATGAAGTGCTTAAGCATAAAGCTTTTGTTCAACCCTTTACAGATGAACCCATTACTGTTCTTGACGAGGCTGGCGAGTGGACTGCTCCTTTTGAACTTGATTTAGAGCCTACTTTTTTACAAAAACTTTATAAGGATATGCTAAAAGCCAGACAGCTTGATCAGCGTTTTGTGAACATGCAAAGAATGGGTAAAATGAGCTTTGTTGCGCCCCACTCAGGTCATGAAGCTGCTCAAATTGCAGCTGCCCAAGCCCTTATTGTAAAAAAGGATTGGCTGTTTCCTTACTATCGTGATTATCCTATGGCTATGTCACTTGGTTTAAGCATTAAAGATATTTTGGCTCAGGTGACAGGTAGTAGCCTCGATAATGCTAAAGCAAGACAAATGCCAATGCACCCTAGCTCACGAGAGCTAAATATTTTTACGGGCGTGTCAGCCATTGCTGCGCATATCCCACCTGCAGTTGGTGCTGCCATTAGTATGAAGATACAAGGTACAGAGCAAGTAGCCTTAACCAGCTTTGGTGATGGTGCAACTTCTGAAGGAGACTTTCACGCTGCCATTAACTATGCAGGTGCTCAAGGTGCTCCAGTGGTTTTTTTGTGCGAAAACAATCGTCTTGCCATTAGTGTTGATTTTACCAAGCAAACAGGTGCTGAAAATATTATGCAAAAAGCGCACGCTTACGGAATGCCAGGCTATCAAGTTGATGGTATGGACGTAATAGCTTGCTACTACGTCATGAAAGAAGCCATCGAAAACGCTCGAGCTGGTCTTGGACCGTCTTTGATTGAGGCTTTGGTATATCGATATGGGCCGCATTCCTCAGCAGATGATGATTCCGTTTATCGTTCAAAAGAAGAGCTTGAAACTTGGAAGCGTCGTGATCCGCTCATTCGCATGAGACGGTTTTTAGAAAGTCTCGGTTTATGGTCTATTGAGCAAGAAGAAGCTTATTTAATGGAGCTGGTAACGCTCTTCCAAGCAGCTGTTGATGAGCTTGCCAAAGCGGACGCGGTACCCAAAGCTTGGATGTTTGATGATGTCTTTAAAGATATGCCTCCGCATTTACAAGCACAAAAAAGAGAGTTACTAGATTAATGCAAACCATTGTTCAAACAGTAGCACTTACCCTTGCCGAAGAAATGCAGCTAGATGAACGTGTCATTATATTGGGTGAAGATGTTGGAAAGAGAGGTGGTGTATTTTTAGCCACCGAAGGACTTTTTGAGCAATTTGGTCCTGACCGAGTCATGGATACGCCCCTTTCAGAAGGTGCCATTATTGGCGCAGCGGTAGGCATGGCAGCTCATGGCATGCGCCCTGTAGCAGAAATTCAATTTGCGGATTATGTTTTTCCAGGTTTAGATCAACTGGTCTCCCAAGCAGCCAAATTACGCTACCGTTCTGGGGGTGCATTTAGCGCACCCATGGTGGTTCGCATGCCTGCTGGGGGTGGTGTGAAAGGTGGTCATCATCATTCACAAAACCCTGAAACGCATTTTATACATACACCAGGTCTCAAAGTTGTCTATCCATCAACCCCAACCGATGTAAAGGGCTTGCTAAAGTCAGCCATACGAGATGACGACCCTGTTATCTTTATGGAACCCAAACGCCTGTACCGCTCAGTCAAAGAAGACGTACCTTCAGACATGGATTTCACCATACCCATAGGACAAGCTCGAGTGCGCCAAGAAGGTCATGATGTTACGCTTATTTCTTATGGGGGTTCCATGGCTGAAACTTTAAAAGCAGCTGAAGAACTAACTAAGCAAGACGTTTCTGTTGAAGTAATTGATTTGCGCTCACTCTTACCCTGGGATAAAGAAACGGTGCTTAATAGTGTTGCGCGAATTGGCAGGGTTGTGCTTGTGAGTGAATCACCTCATACGCTTAACTTTATGTCTGAAGTTTCAGCAAGTATTTGTGAAGATATTTTAGATACCTTGATAGCGCCACCCCTTAGGGTAACGGGCTTTGATACGCCTTATCCTTATGCTCAAGATAAAGACTATTTGCCGCAACCTAACCGTATTCTAAAAGCGGTTGAGAAGGTCCTTAATTACTAACATTGTTGTGCTGTGGAGTAACCTATGTCCAAAGAATTCTTAATGCCTGAACTAGCCGAATCTGTAGTTGAAGGCGAAATAGTGCAGTGGCTAGTTGCAGAAGGGGACATGGTTAAAGCAGATCAACCCTTAGTTGAAGTAATGACCGATAAAGTCACGGTTGAGCTCCCTAGCCCTTATAGCGGAATTTTAGTGCGCCAGTTAGTAAAAGAGGGCGATGTTGTTCAGGTAAATATGGCTATCGCGCTTTTTCAAGACGATAATGCAGCCACGACCATTGAAGAAAATGCCGCAGAACTTGAAGATGATGGTGACCAAAGAAGCCTATTTAAAGCAGATAAAAGTGCTACTGATGAACCCATCATTCAAATTCAAAAGAAAAATGCTGGCCAAGTAAACAACAGTAAAATTACAGGTCCCTATGGTCGAGTTTTGGCTGTACCCGCAGCCAGAAAACTGGCTCGAGATATTGGCTTAGATATAACGAGTGTTTCGGGGAGTGGTCCTAATGGTCGCATACGCGTAGATGACGTCAAAGCTCACGCTTCAAAACCAAGTGAGCCGATACAAAGCCTAGAAAGCTCAACTGTGCCTTCGTTGACTAGTTCAGTTAATCCTAATCCTGAGCTTTCAAGTTTAGAAGAGCGTATTCCTGTGCGTGGATTACGCAGGGCAATAGCCAAACAAATGCTTGCGTCTCACTTAGAAACCGTCAGAACTTTGCATGTAGATGAAGCTGATCTTAGTTCCTTGGTTAAACTACGCACCAAATTACAGCCTTTTGCTGAAACTAAAGGTGCTAAGCTTTCTTACTTACCGTTTATTATGAAAGCTGTTGTGAGTTCTCTTAAAGCCTTCCCAATGATAAATGCAAGCCTAGATGAAGCAAACAACGAAATTGTACGTAAGCACTACTACAACTTAGGCTTAGCAGTAGCTACTGATGCAGGATTACTTGTACCCGTTGTGCATGATGTTGCCAATAAGTCTATCTTAGACCTAGCAGTAAGAATCACTGATTTAGCAAGTAAAGCTCGAGCTAATAAACTTAGCCCTGAAGAAGTAAAGGGTGGCACGTTTAGTATTACTAATATTGGTAGTTTGGGTGGCTTATTTAGTTTTCCTATTATTAATGTGCCAGAAGCCGCTATTTTGGGTGTGCATAGCATTAAAAAACGACCTGTTGTTTTAGAGGATGACAGTATAGTAGCCAGAGAAATGCTTTATTTATCTCTCTCCTTTGACCATAGAGTCATAGATGGTGCTGAAGCCGCCATGTTTACAAGTCATCTTATTAAACAATTAGAAACACCTGAAAGCCTAATACTCGAGCTTTAGCTTTACTTTGTCGAGTCTTTGGGTTGCTTTTAAATACCCTTAAGCTTAATGTTTTAGGCTTGAAAATCAAGGCGATGCTTGTAGCTTCTAAACGAGCTAAGATTGTTTGCATCGAGCTACTTTTTGCTAAGCTTACACAATGCTAAATCAGAAGCTTTTTTATGGTTGGATTGTTGTAGCGGTAACGGTTCCTGTTCTTATGATTACAGCAGGTATTCGTTCTGCGCCGGGCGCTTGGCTTGTACCTATGCAAAATGATCTTGGCTGGTCAACAGCTAGCTTATCTTTTGCTGCAGCAATTGGGCTGATTGTTTACGGCTTTTCAGGACCTATTTCAGGTCGTCTTATGAACCGATATGGTATCAGAACTGTTGTTATTTTGAGTATCTTTTTAAGCTCGACAAGTTTGTTTGTCTCAAGCCTTGTGCAGTCTTTGTGGCAACTCGTCTTATTTTTTGGTTTTTTTTCTGGTTTGGCAACAGGGCTTGTTGCTAGTGTTTTAGGTGCAACGGTTGCCAACCGCTGGTTCATAAAACATAGGGGTTTGGTTGTTGGTATTATGGGTGCTGCTGTTTCTGCAGGGCAGCTTATCTTTTTTCCACTACTAACTGCGTGGGCTGGCGCTGTAGGCTGGCGTACTGCTGCTGTCATACTAGCAGGTCTTGCCCTTTGCTTAGTGATCCCTGTCTTTTTATTCATGCGAGATGAACCTGATCAGCTTGGTTTGAGAGCTTTAGGTGATGTAGCAGACAGTACGAAAGAAAAACCCAAGGCAGATCCAAATATTATGCAAACAGCCCTGAGATCGCCAGATTTTTGGTTGTTGGCTGTAACCTTTTTTATTTGTGGTGCTACAAGTACTGGTCTGGTTGGTCAACATTTTATTCCACACGCAGTTGATCATGGGTTCTCGCAATTAACAGCTGCAAATACACTAGCCCTTATGGGCGCATTTAATTTTTTGGGTACCATAGCTTCTGGTTGGCTGACCGATAGGGTTGATCCAAGAAAGCTACTCCTCATCTATTATGGTTTCAGAGGCCTAAGTTTACTGTTTTTGCCTTTTATTCATGATTACCTTGGTTTAGTTGCCTTTGCCATTTTGTTTGGCCTAGATTATATAGCTACTGTTCCACCAACCATAGCCTTAGCTGCAGATACCTTTGGTAGGCAAAATGTAGGTATTGTCTATGGTTGGATATTTGCAGCACATCAAATTGGTGCTGCAATGGCTGCATGGATAGCTGGCTTAGCAAAAGATAATTTTGGAGATTATGTCTTGGCTTTCTATTTTGCAGGTGCCTTAGCCATTTTGGGTGGCATTATGACACTCATTATTAAAAGAGCAAACAAACAAGCTTTAAGCCCATCAGTCTGAATAGTAAGCAAACTAAAGTTTTTATAGAAACCAAAGCAGTATTAATTCATATCTAAATTATAGAAACACGTTAAGCTAAGACTATGAATGAAGAATCTTCTAACTCAAAACCTGTTGAGCAAGACTCAATGTTGACGCAAAATGACAGTAGCCTAAGCCCACACGAACCCCAAGTCGTTGCTCAAGCAGAGAATAGCCGAAGCACCTTGACGATAGTCCTCTTAGTCGCTGTGTTAACAGCTGTGCTCCTGAGTTACTGGAACATAAATCAACGATTAAGCACACTCGAGCAAGGCTTAAATTCTGTTGAGACGAGTATTCCTAATTTACCTCAAGCCACCATTGAAGCTATCATGGCGTGGCAAAGAGGTGAAGCGCCAGCAGCAGCGGCACCGGCTGAGCCTACTGTGGCTACCGTAAGTATAGACAATGATGCTTTTATTGGTGACAAAGAAACAGCTCAATTAGCTATTATTGAATTTAGTGATTTTAACTGCCCTTTTTGTGCCCGCTTTCATACTGAAACGCTTGCTTTGATTCTTGATAAGTATGTACGGTCAGGTCAGGCGATTTATGTCTACCGTGATTTTATCGGTGTTGGTGGTGAAGTCAGCTTAGCAGCAGCCTCAGCAGCTGAATGTGTGAAGGAAATTGCAGGGGACCAAGTTTATCTAGATGTTGTGAGTGGCTTATACGCTAGTAGTGGTACAAAAAATGTGGCGAGAGTTGAGAGCTTAGCTCTTGAATTTGAAGTTGACCAAAGTCAATTTGCTAGTTGTGTCGCAGAAAATCGCTATCGCCAAGAAGTCATTGCAGATACCCAAGCGGGTCAACAAGCAGGCGTAAGAGGTACCCCCGCTTTTTTTATTGGTTTATTAGATCCTGATGGTAGCGTGACAGCTACAGCGCTACCCGGCGCACAGCCTTTTGAAGTGTTTGATACTATTATCTCGCAGCAACTTCTTGCGCTTAATTAAGATTTAAAAGTACTTAGGCTAGGTATTAGATGTTGAGGGGAAAAATAAACACAAAGAAACGCTATAAACAAAATTGAGTATAGTAACAGACATGAAAACAAGCTTACGAATACTCATTGCCAAACCCGGACTAGATGGCCATGATAGAGGCGCAAAAATCATAGCTCGAGCTTTGCGTGATGCTGGTATGGAAGTGATTTATACTGGTTTGCGACAAACATCTGAAATGATTGTTAATGCCGCTATTCAAGAAGACGTTAAGGCAATTGGTTTATCTATACTATCGGGTGCTCATATGCATTATTTTGAGGAGCTGATGCTTGCTTTAAAAGTAAGAAAGGCTGAGGATATTTTGGTTTTTGGTGGTGGTATTGTCCCTGAACAAGATATTGTTCGCTTAACTGAAATGGGGGTAGGTAGAATTTTTACCCCAGGTACTTCTACTAAGGAAGTTGTTGCTTATCTAGAGGCGTATGTTGCTAAAAATGAGCTTTCTAGCGAGTTATTGTAAAACTGACTTCATACAAATTTTACCTTTTCGCTTAGCTGTTTGGCTTATAAACTAGGCATGGTTTTGGTCCGATTAAAATCTTAAAGGATTTTTTGGGTAACACAGAAATAATAGTTTTGTAATAAAAGATGGTTAAACTTTAGAAGTTTGTTTGACCTTAATCTAAAAGCGAGTTTAAAGGGCCAAATAATAATTTCTCATGATAACCCACCTTTACTCATTTTTCTCTAAGAAAATATTGGTAGTTTTCTCAAGGAGGAAGTGCAAAAACACTTTTGTGTCATAAAAATGAAAAATATTATCTTTGTTGCGTTATTCATTTTATTTGTTTCGTCTGCCCAAGCAGGCGGTTACGCCATTCGATCAATTGCGGCAGGCGAATCAATAGGTTACATCGCCAATATTTATAACATCAGCATTGATTCTATAATGCGAAAAAGTCAACTTAGCAGTGAGCTTTTGCATCCTGGTGATATTGTCAAAATTCCTCTGATAGAAGCTACTGGTGGTATAGCTGAATATGCCCCAGCACCCCCACCAAGTTTTAAAACGCATACCATTCACTCTGGCGAGTCCTTATCAACCATTGCAAGTGATTATGGCGTGAGCGTTGAAGCTATTGTTGGTGCAAACCAAGACATATCATCTTTAGACTTACTTCCTGTCGGACTCGAGTTGCTCATACCACCAAGTTCAGGTATGGTGTTTATCCTCAGTGAAGGTATTCAACTTGTTGACTTAGTTAAAAAACACAATCTAAATGTGGCTAAAGTTTTAGATCTAAATGCTATAGAAACTCCGACTGCAATTAGAGCAGGTATGATGGTTTTCTTACCAGACATAAAGCCAGTAGCTGCACTCGAGCGTTTAGCAAAAGTGCGTGAAGAGGAAAATCGTTATGTTTGGCCTGTGCATGGTCGCATTACGAGTTATTTTGGTCGGCGTAATTTGGGTATGGGTACGTCAAGTTTTCATTCTGCTATTGATGTTGCTGCGCCTACAGGGACTGCTGTTATTGCGGCTCGTAGTGGCACGGTGACTTATTCTGGCTGGTCACCTCGGGGTTATGGAAATTTAATTAAGATTAGCCATGCAGGTGGCTCGGAATCTTGGTACGCGCATCATAGTAAGCTTTTGGTTAGTGTTGGTGATTATGTAAATCAGGGGGATGTTATTGGTCGGGTTGGCTCTACGGGCTTATCAACTGGTCCTCACTTGCATTTCGAGATTCATGAAAATGGACGCCCAATTGACCCTTTAAGTTACTTGTAATACCAAACTAATTTAATTGTGTCATAAAACTGAGGGGGCAATGCTTAGCCCACTAGGTCGGCAGTATA
>CAZWJZ010000033.1:10934-24075 GCA_964634665.1 uncultured bacterium
CTTGATACTTGCCTTCATCTTTTGTCCCCGTAGAAAGTGTTATCAGACTTTATAGTTCAGCTTGGTATAAGATTAGTTTAAAACGAAAAAGCGCAGCCAAGGTAATTTTGGGCTGCGCTTTCAAACTTGTTATGTTTTTATAATTCCTGAGCTATGCCACAAAATCTTTGCTTACAGACTTAAGTGATTGCGCTCGAGTAGTACTTTAGGGGCTTAGGCCAAAACTCAGTCTTCTTCTATTGTCTTGTTCCACAAAATACGACCACAACTTGGGCAGCGTGTAACCTGATTATCTTTTTTAGCTTTTTGTACCACGTGAATAGGAAGCTGCATATTACAGCCACCACAACGCTTATTATTAACAATTAAAGCTAAACCTGTACCTCGTTTAGCCTTACGAACCTGCTCATACTGTTTGAGTAAACTTGTAGGAATATCTTTCACCATGCTACTACGCTCGAGCTTAAGGGCAACAGTACTCTCTTCAATAGCAATAATACGATCTTCTTCAGCTTGATTCATTGCTTCAAGTTCAGGCTCGAGTATTTCCATTTGCGCTTTTAAGTCATTTAGGTTGCTTTCCGCGCTGTCTAATTTTTCAATTAACGGCATGGTATCTTCTTCTAATTCTTGAACTCTGGTAGCAAATTGTAATTCTTGATTTTGATATTGCGAGGCTTCTTTGGCTGAGCTTGCATTTAGGCTTGCTTCAGATGCAGCTTTTCGTCTTGCAGACATGCTGTCAATCTCTAATTCGTTACTGTTTACCTGTTTTCTTAAGTCATCATAAACAAGTTGACCAGCTTGTAGTTTTACTTTAAGTTCAGCGTGGGCTATTAGTAAAGCCGTTAACTCTGGAGGTATCTGCTTTTTTTCAGCTTCGATTCGGTCTATCTCTAAGTCTTTTTGTTGAATATCGTTTAATTTGCTAAGCATTATGCCTCCAAAAAATAAAGCCGTTTGGTATCACACACCAAACGGCTGAAAATAGTTACAAACTGTGCTTTCGAAGCACTTCACAAAGAGAAGTGTATCATGTTGTCCTTTAGAGAGGTAGTAGTTTTTGACTTTAGAGAATCTTTGTCTATAAATGTCAATACAGTAACGGAAAGACAAGCTCACGTAGACATTTTTTAGCTATAGCGTTCGAAGAAGCAAACGAAGAAGTCTTAAACATAATAGAATAGCTTAATGATTGAAGATTCGGTAGAAAGTTTTATCTCGCAATTCAAACCCTATGCGCTCGAGTTAACACTGATGCCGCATGTTGAAGGTGCAACTTTAGTTGAGTGTGTTGTGGCTACTAAAGTACTTCACTTTATGGAACGCACTAATCCTTACTTAAGTATTTCAGGGCAACAAAATGTAATCCTAAATGCCAGTAGTAATGCACTTAAGCCTAGTTTAGATACCCAGAAGTCCTTTGAAGTTAGCGCATTAAGCCAGATTAAAGCTAACGGTTTGGTACTCGAGCGTTCAGCTAGAAATGTAATTGTTGATGTTGGTGTTACTTTAGTGGTGAGCTTGTTTGATACTGATGCCGAAGTAACTGTAGGGGATTGGGTTAGTTTTGAATCTTTTGCCCCGATGCATGGCTTTGTTGTGTATGAACCTTCTCAACAAATACAGTATAGAGAAGAAGATAGCATCTAAGGTTTTTTAGGATTTAGATAACTTGCAGGATGCTTTTTTCAAGCAATATGAAGGTCTTTTGGTTAACAAACTTTCATCTTAATACGTGAATCTTTGCTATACTTGTTAATGCACTTGCTTTAGGGGGCGACCTGGTTTTGACGGGGTGCTTCTTTGGGCATGGTTGCGCGTCGCGGGAATCCCTGGCCGCGTCATCAAGGGATAAAGCCATAACTGGCAGAACAAACAACAGTAGCTTCGGCTACGCAATGGCTGCTTAATACCAGCCCCTTGCTCGCTTGAAACCCCGCTTGTGGTTCGCAAGATTGAGCATCATTAATACGAGCTAGCAACAAACCTCGAGCGTTGGGTTTAGCGCGAAATTAAAGACGTTTAAGCCTTAGTTTTAAGCCTGTTAGCCTGCTTAGCTAATGCCGACAATAAAAGTTGCTAACTACACGCGTAGACGCCTGTCTTAAGGTATTTCGGACGCGGGTTCGACTCCCGCCGCCTCCACCAAAAAGACTCGAGCTTTAAAGCTCGAGTCTTTTTTTGCCGAATCGTCACTATGCACCACAGTCCTAGTTTGTAGGCTAAAGTACACTGTAATTAGGAATAGCTATCTCAAGTGATTGAATTATTATGACGAACCCTAATTACTTTGAAAACAAATCACCGAAGCAGCAGTTGGATATTTTGAAATTTGCTATCGATGCAGCAAATAATTGTGTTTCCATTGTTGATGCGACCCTAACGGATATGCCCCTAATTTATGTTAACAAAGGCTTCACAAATTTAACAGGCTATAGTTATGAAGAAGCGATTGGTAAGAATTGCCGCTTCTTGCAAAATAACGATACCAAGCAAGCTGGTCTGGTGCGTTTACGCCAAGCTATTCGCAGCGGTGAAGATGTTCAAGTTGTCATAAGAAATTACCGTAAAGATGGCAGCATGTTCTGGAACGAGCTTTTCTTGTCAAGTATTTATGATGAAAACGGAAAGCTAGCCTACTTTATGGGTGTTCAAAATGATGTTACTCAACGCTACAAGCTTGAACAAGGCTTACAAGAAGCCATAGAAGCTTCTCTACGAGACGCGACATGGCTAACGCAATCAATTCTTGACAAGCTAGTACAAGCTCGCTCAGGCTTTAATGCTGGTGATATGCCTAGCTTCTCTGACCGTGAGTTTGTGGTTTTGGAACTCCTTGCTAAAGGACTGTCAAATATTGATATAGCTCAAGAGTTAGACTTGTCTATAAATACTGTTAGAAACTATATTGCTGCACTCTATGATAAGCTGAATTTAAGAACTCGAGTTGAAGTAGTTGTTTGGGCGCATGAGCGAGGTATTGGCTTAGCAAGAGAATCACAGTCGGGCTCACGACTTTCTTGAGCTTAGTGTGTACTTTTTTGAGGACACTTTAAGCCTAGACTAAGGGTTTGTTCGGCAGGTAAATGCTTTGATTTAAATAGCTGTGCATGCTACACTTTGCTATAGAACTTAAGGTAATTAGGAGGAAAGTAATGGCGGAAGTAATCTTGGATCACGTTTACAAGCGTTTTGGTGATGTAACGGCTGTAAAAGACTTTAGCTTACATATTGAAGATGAAGAATTTATGGTTTTTGTAGGACCATCTGGTTGTGGTAAAACCACTACGCTGCGTATGATTGCTGGTCTTGAAGAAATCAGTGATGGCACGCTCAAAATTGGTGATCGCGTTGTTAATGATGTTCCACCAAAAGACCGTGATATTGCTATGGTTTTCCAAAACTATGCACTTTACCCACACATGAATGTCTACCAAAATATGTCATTCGGCTTGCGTTTACGCCGTACACCTAAAGATGAAATCGACAGACGTGTACGTGAAGCAGCAGGCATTCTTCAAATTGAGCATCTTTTAGAGCGTCGCCCACGTGAACTTTCAGGTGGTCAGCGCCAGCGTGTTGCTTTAGGTCGTGCCATTGTACGTGAGCCAAAAGTCTTCTTGATGGATGAGCCTTTGTCTAACCTTGATGCAAAACTACGTGTAGAAATGCGTGCATCTATTAGCAAGCTGCACCGCCGTTTAGGTGTAACCACTATTTACGTTACGCACGATCAGGTTGAAGCTATGACCATGGGTACACGAATTGTGGTTATGAAAGATGGCGTCATTCAACAAGTAGATACGCCCATTAACCTTTATGACAAACCAGTTAATAAATTTGTTGGGGGTTTCATGGGTTCACCCGCTATGAACTTTTTGGTTGGTACTGTTGAAGGCGGACGTATCAAAGGTAATACGTTTGATGTTGCTCCTGACGCTGCTCTAGGTGAAAAACTCAAAAATCATAATGGCAAAAAAGTGTATTTAGGCATTCGTCCTGAAAACCTACATTTACAAGGCGATTTTGAGAGTGATAGCGTTATCAAAGGTACAGTAGAAGTTGTTGAACCTTTAGGCGCAGAAACCATCATTATTGCTTCTGTAGATGGTGATCAAAGCATCGTAGCTCGCTTGAGCGCACACACAAACCTAAAACCAGGCGACACTGTAGATTTACTAGCGGATCCCACTCAAGTTCAAGCGTTTGATCTTGATAACGAATTAAACATTCGCTTTAACTAAACTTTTTTTCATTAATTTAAAATGCGCGCCGTTTATGGCGTGCATTTTTTATGTTAGCTTATGACACTATGAATTACATATGCCTAGCAGCAGGTAAAGGTACAAGGTTTGGTCGCTTAGGAAGTTACTTGCAAAAGTGCATGTATCCTGTAGGGTTGCGACCTTTTTTAGAGCTCAGCATCAGCAATCTTATTAAGACCTCAAATATTAATCTAGATAATGACCAATTAACCCTCATTGTCGGGCACCACGCTAAACAAATAAAAAACTATTTTGGATCTAAGTTTGAAGGCTTAAGTCTAAACTACCTAGAGCAAAAAGAACAACTTGGCACTGGTCACGCGTTGCACCTAGCTTATAAAGCACTCGAGCCAAACTCGAGTGTTATTGCTTGGTTAGCAGATATGTATGTTCCTAGCAACTTATTTGAAGCAGTGCAGTTGCATGCTTTTGCTAATGTGCAAACGATTGGTCCTGGGCATGAGGGTGAAAAAGAAGACCTGAGGGTTACAACCTCTGGTGATACTGTTATTAATGCTTGGCAGGGTAGAGAAGATTTTTATGATATTGGTTTATGGAAATTAACACCTGATGTGCTTGCTTTAATGACACAAGAACGACATGGTGAATACCGCATGGTTCCTAATTTGCAACTAGCTATTGAAAAAGGGCATAAGCTTGGCTTTGTTAAGCATAAAGAGTGGATTCATTTGGGTGGTACTTTACCTACCGCTGAAAAAAATGTTCTAAATGTTGTTAATCGTATTCTTGAATTGGAGAATCGTGCATGATTGTCACAAAAACCCCTTTGCGTATTCCTCTTGCAGGCGGACTGTCTGATTTAAAGCCTTACGCTCATCAATATGGTGGCGCAACGGTTAGCAGCAGCATCAATAAATATACCTATGTCAACCTTAAAGATAATCTTGGCGGTTATTTTCGTTTACGTTACCAAGACGTTCAAGAAAAAGTATTTGATGTTGAGCATATTAAACATGACTTGATTCGTGAAT
Source organism: uncultured bacterium (assembly GCA_964634665.1). Taxonomy (GTDB): domain Bacteria; phylum Deinococcota; class Deinococci; order Deinococcales; family Trueperaceae; genus JAHEBB01. The sequence goes on from CAZWJZ010000033.1 coordinate 16,195, forward strand.
CAATCAAGCTGCTAGCTTTAGAAGAACATCCTTTAGATATTGTCATTATGTCTGATTTGGCAGGGGAGAGTGGTTTAGGAACCTCAGGCTCTGTAACCGTGAGCTTGTTACACGCCATGCATGCCTATAAAGGCGAAAACGTAAGCAAACAGGAATTACTAGAAGAAGCAAGTCATGTTGAAGTGGATATACTTGAGGGCGCTAGTGGCTATCATGATCCGTCAATTTGCGCGTTAGGAGGGCTAAAGCTCATTGAGTATAATGCCAAAGGTATACGCGCAAAGGACATTAAGATTAGTAGTGCGTTTAAGCAAAGCTTCTCTGATTCCCTTCTCTTTTTCTACGGTGGACGACACCACAAAAGCAAACCCTCCTTAGATTTACTGAGCAGCCAGCTAGATAAAGCCACACCTGCTATCGACAAAATAAAAAGTCTTGCTTACCAAATAGAAGAAGCCTTCTTAACGGAAAATCTACAACGAGTAGCTGAGATTATTGGTGAAATGCAAGCTTATAAACAAAATTTACCCGGTAAGTTTAAAGATGACTATGTTTTAGATGTAACGAAACGCGTCAGTGATTTAGGTGCATTTGCCCAACTACCTGGCGGAAAAATAAGTGCCTTTGTGATAGTCTGCTGCCCCAACAAACAACATGATGAAGTTAGAAAAGCACTTAGCGACTTAACAGAAATCAAACTCGAGCTTGAAACAGAGGGTACTAAGGCAATTAGTATTTAGAGTGTCTCACCTAATTCACTTTGTGGAGGCGTACAACCATAGCGTTATGGCTAAACTCTTTTTAGTTTTTATTCTTTTATGTCCAGTGGCTGCTGCTCAAATGATAAATATTGGTGTCATAGTGTCATTAACTGGCGAACATGCTCAGCAAGGCTTAGCTTATGGGCAAGCCATTCCTTTATTTGAGGCTGAACTCGCAGCCAGCAAAGCTTACCTGACATCAGCTTTAAAGATAAGCCTAAAAGATGACCAATCTGACCCTGAGCTGACCCAAAAGCTCGCTTTAGACCTATATTCAGAAGGCGCTCAAGTTATCATTTGCTGCCAAAATCAAGAAGCAAGTCAAGCGGTACTCGAGTCTTTAGCGGGTAGTATTCCACTTTTTCTACTCTCTGAAGAAACGCAGGCTTTAAGGCATGTCTATTCGTTTAAGCAATCTTTACAAGAGCAATTCAGAGCTATTTTTTTGAGGCTGGCTGCTTTAAACCAAACTAAGCTTGCTGTCATGACTCCCGAGACCGTGCTGGCAGATGAGGTAGAGCAAACGGTTCGTGCCTTATCTGTGCCTGGGGGCATTCAGATTATAGAATTAAATCGCTACGGGCTAACTGAAGCTTTAACGCCTGACGCCTTGTGGGTAGCCACGCGATTACCTGACGCTATTCTGCTTTGGGATGACGATGTCGAGCGAACCATTAGCGCCTATCAAGCACTCCGTGATAGAGGTTTTGAAAAAAACGTTTACATTAACCCTAGCGTCTTTGAGCGCTTAACCGATAAAAGCCAGTTGCGAGCAGCTTTTACCCTTGTGCCTGCCATTTTTGATAACAGATTAGATAGTCAGCATCCCTCTTTTGCACAGATAGCGTCTTACCGTAACGCTTATGAAGAACGCTACGGAGTTACAGACTACGGTGGCTACGAACTATTTGACGCTTTAACCATTATTAGTTTAGCTTCTGAACAAACACTGAGCTATGGCATAACAGAAGCTAGTGCTTTACGAAGCGCTTTACAAGAAAGTCTAGAAACCCTCGGGCAGCTAAGTGGCTTAATGGGTCAGTTAAACATGGCTTACCCAAGTGAGATCTTAAGCAGTGAAGCTATGCGCTTTATTCAAATTGAATAAGAGTGACTTTCTTGCCTTGCAAACGCGTTTTTTCATACAGCCTAAAGCCAGGGGAATCAAGGTACACTGTAACTAATGTTAGATAAGTTAGAAAGCCTCAAAGAAGAATACAGCGCACTCGAGCATAGCCTTGGTGATCCTGAGTTGATTAATGATCAGAATCGCTATAAAGCTGCTATGCAGCGCTACAGTGAACTTTCACCCATTGTTAAAACCTACCAAGATTACTGTAGTGTTTTACAACGCTTAGAAGAAGCTAAAGAACTTGTAAATGACGCCGATTTTGCTGACATGGCAAAAGAAGAAATACAAGAACTCGAGCCTCAACAAGTTGATCTTTCCTCAAAGCTTGAAAAGCTCTTATTGCCTAAAGACCCTTATGATGATAAGAACGTCATTACGGAAATACGAGCTGCTGCAGGTGGTGACGAAGCGAGTCTTTTTGCGGCTGAAAGCTTAAATATGTATCTGCGTTACGCAGAATCCCTTGGCTTTAAAGTAGAAATAATAGATAGCTTTCCAACCGATGTTGGGGGCTTTAGTAAAGTCTCTTTTGAAATTAAAGGCCAAGGTGCGTATAGTAAATTTAAGTTCGAGTCGGGTGTACATAGAGTGCAGCGTGTACCTAATACTGAAACGCAAGGGCGTATTCACACAAGTACTATTACCGTAGCGGTACTTCCAGAAGCTGAAGATGTAGATGTTGCATTAAGCCCAAGTGATTATCGGGTTGATGTTTATCGTTCTTCAGGACCTGGTGGGCAATCTGTAAATACCACTGATTCAGCGGTGCGCATAACCTATAAGGCAGGTACATCTGAAGAAATAGTTGTAATTTGTCAAGACGGAAAATCACAAATTAAAAATAAAGAAAAAGCTCTAGCCGTATTGCGCGCAAGACTACTCGAGCGTGAGCGGGAAAAAGCGCAAGCTGAAAGACGAGAAGCTAGACTTGTGCAAATTGGTACAGGTGAGCGAAGTGAAAAAATTAGAACCTATAACTTTCCTCAGTCTAGGGTTACTGACCATCGTATTGGTTACACCACGCATGCGCTGTCAGATATTATGATGGGTAATATGACTGAATTAACTGAAGCACTAAGTGAAGCTGAACAAGCTGAACGGTTAACTGAAATGGGACAAGGTGGCACGGCGTGAGTTTGTCGTTGCTGCCGCAATTTTACTCGATAGACAAGGTCGAGTTTTACTGGTAGGCAACGATTGGCAGGGCTATGGCAACGTGCGCTACACCCTTCCAGGCGGTGTGGTTGAGCGTGGAGAATCAACCCTTCACGCACTTGTAAGGGAAGTTAAAGAGGAAACTGGCTTAAAAATAACAGGCATTACGCATTTGGCTTACGCAGTGCATGTAGAAGATGTTGATCGTAATGATCGTGCGGTATCGTTTGCATTCTTAGCGGAATATGATGGCTTGCTTAACCCGAGGGATCCTGACGGATTTATTGTGGAAGCAAGATTTGTACCTGTGGAACAAATTGCAGAGATGATTCCTATGCCGCCTATAAGAGAACCCCTAGAAGCGTACTTAAAAACGCGAGAAGCCGGTAAATTCTATGCTTATGCAGGCTGGGATGGTCGAGGTATGAAAGATATTTAGTTGGGAAAGCTAAAATAACTAAGAACGTTCGAACCATAGCGCCTGGAATCAAGCTCAAATGCTTTTTCGTGTTTTAATTCGAGTTTAAGTTGACTGGGGTGCTGAAAGATAAAGAGACCCTCAGGCTTTAGTAAGTCTGACTCAAAAATAGTTTGAAACAAAGGTGCTAAATCTAAAGGATAAGGGGGCGCAGCAAAGACAACATCAAACGCTTCTTGAGGTTTCTTTATAAACTTAAGCGCGTCAGCCTGAATGACTGTCAAGGGCAACTCGAGTGTTTTGGCATTGCGCCTCATAACAGCAGCAGCATCTTTACTCAAGTCAACCCCAGTAGCATCCCAACCGCGACTTGCTGCCTCAAGTGCAATAGCTCCTGAGCCACTAAACAAATCAAGAAAACGACCTCGCTCTAAAAACTCGAGCTTGTTAAATAAGGCTTCTCTTAAGCGGGAAGGGCTAGGTCGGGTACCTTGTTTGGGTATTTCTAGTGGTCGGCCTCGGGCAATACCGCCAGCAATGCGGGGTTTAGACATAGTGCTTAGTTTACCTTATTGCTCTAACGAGAGGCTTGTAAGATGGCTTGTGCAAGTTCTGCTTTTACGCTTTCAATCACGCTGGGGTCTTTTGTCCAGCTTCGCCAATCTTTGGCTGCTCTGGTGATGATTTGTTGCGCTTCTTGTTCTTGACCTAAATCTCGCAATATTTGTACGTATTCAAAATCCTCAACCCCATCCCTAATCCATTTAAGCCTTAGCGAAGGTACGGCGTCTGCAATGCCAATGTCTGCCCCAGGGTAAGTCAGCATGCCTTCGCCCGCCGGATAAGTATCAATAGGATGCGTAACATCTCGCCACGGGTTGTCTTGCCATAGGTTAACGCGCCAATACAAAAAGCCCGTTAAATCGTAGCGATGATTCATAAAACCTTGCATAATACGGTAATTCATAGGTAAATAATCGATGCCCCATTTGGGGGTATCATCTAACTCCATCAGCGCTGTGTAGCTCCATGCCTCACTAATAGCTAAAGCCTCATCCAAAATTGCTTGACCGTCGTTATTTGTTAAATAAAGTTCCGGCGTAAAGACCCAGATATCAACAGCACTACGACCCGTACCATCATCAAACAAAGCTCGCTGAGGAAACATGACAATAAGCTGCGGTACGCCTGCTTCATGTAAGTTCCTGGCCCAAGCTTTAACTTGTTCTGTAATACCTTCGCAACGGTCAATCTCATCTGCTGTGTAATTGTAGATAAGCAGCCTATCGTCAAAGTCAGCTAAGCGTTCTCTGATTTCAGCAACAGAAGGCGGATTTGGCATAGTGCACTGAGATTGGCCTGTACCACTCCAAAAACGTAAATCAACTGAATGTAAACCATCATTAGTTAAACGCGGAGCTTGTTCTTCAGGTGGGGTAGAGCGCGGCATCAACTTATGCTCTAAAAGCAAGTCACGCATTTGAGGAGTTTTTTCATCCCAAATTAAAAAGCTTGACTTTAGGCTAGGGGTTTTGGGCAGTGTAAAATCCCAAACCTCTAAAGCAATAGTACCCGAAACTAAGCCTTCACCTGATTCAATGGTGTAACGACTTTCGTAAGTGCCTGCAGGGGCATCTTCTGGCACAAAAACATCAATAAAAATGGGTTGATTTTGTCTTGCCTTAACTTGAAAAGGATGAGACGGAATCTCAGTTGTGCCAGCAGCTTCAAAAGGAATCAGGGCATCCGCGTACCAACCCCTACCCAAAGGCACATTCTTATTTAAAGGACTACCTTGCTTACCCGCACGATCTACATAAACGTAGTGTTCTCTAAAAAGCTTAGGAGCTGGCAGAGTAAAGGCATCATTAGCAAAAGGAGAAACAGTAACCAAAACATTTGTTAGACCACCACGAGGTGCACGAATATTAAGCTGAACACCCTCCCACTCACCCTGCGCTGCAGAAATACCCGCAATAACACGTTGATCTAAGTTTTCCCACTCGGCTCTATCCACACGATCATAAGAAGACAAAAGCCAAGCCTTCGGACCACTAAAATCAGGCTCGAGTATCACACAGGCAGACAAGCTAAGCAAAATACTGAAAGTAATTAAAGCTGCAATCAAATGGCGTACCATTAAAAACCATCCATGAGTCTTAGTATGGCATGCTTTCTAGATTTGAAAAAGGGTAAAAACTTCAAAGTGAAGTGCAATGAGCCTTGCTTACTCTGTCTAAAAGATGCTTGGCAGCAAAGGCAAACAAGTGTTACGCACTCACTACTGACAGAAATCGAGAGCTTGATTGAGGCTGAAAGAGAAATAAGTTTAGGTACCTAGCTAGCTAACAGAAACTATACAAGCGCTAATTGTGTTTGTTTTTGGACAGCTTTCATAAATACCTGAAAAGGAGCAATCTGCTCAGGGTAACGCGCAAAACTCATCTCAGGATGCCACTGAACACCAAGAATAGGCGCGCTACTATGTTCAATAGCCTCAATAATGCCATCATCCGTTTTAGCCACAATTTTGAAATCAGCTGCCAAATCTTTAATAGCCTGATGATGATACGAGTTTGTGCGAATACTCGACGCAGCAAAAGCTTGAGCAAGCGCTGAACTAGGCTCGAGTGTGACCTTATGAAAGAGGCTACCGTCAATCGTTTGTTGGCGGTGCTGATGAATGTGCTCTAAGGCTGGAATATGCTGGTGTAAGCTGCCACCTTCAGCCACATTAATAGCCTGAATACCTCTGCATATACCAAGAATGGGTATACCTTTTTCTTTAGCAGCATGGTAAGCAGCTATTTCGAATAAGTCACGACTTTCACCAACCATACCAAGCTCAGGATGAGGTGCCTGATTGTATAAATGAGGATCAAAATCAGCACCACCACTCAATAAAAGACCATCCGCACTAGCTATATAGGCTTTAGCTAATGTCGGGTCAAGATTTGGTAAGAAACTCGGCAAGCCACCTAAACTAGCCACCGCTTCAGCGTAATTTAAACCGCCAATGCTGTCAAAGCGTTTTAAGCCCGCTTCCCTTGTCGAGCTCGCAGTACTGATTACAATGTTTGGTCTCATAAAGCAAAGTTTATCAAAAAAAACGTAGCGAGTCACCACAAGTAAGACTTCCGAAAGTATAAAAAAGCGATACTACTTTTGCGCTCGTCATGAGCGCGTGCATCCACTCCCCCAAGGCAACTTGGGGGCGTTTTTTTGCTCACAAATAATCTGTTCAAGGCACAGTTAAAAACGAAAGCCAGACTCATCTAAGTATATGTTTTTATCTATATACTAATAAAAACAAAGCTACTGGGGTGACTACAATGTCGGTAAAATACGGGTTATTAGGCATCTTGGCCAAAAAATCACAGCATGGTTATGAGTTAAAACGAACCTTTGAACAGCTAACGGGTGGCTTCTGGGAACTCAACTACGGGCAAATCTACCAAACCCTCGACAGACTCGAGCATGAAGGCATGGTCACTTACAGTGTCGAGCAAGAAGAAAATGTACCTGACAAAAAAGTCTATGAAATAACCGAAGTTGGTCAAGGTGCACTTAATGACTGGCTTGCTAAACCAGACCCAAAACCAAGACCGCTAAGAGATGAGCTCTTTATTCGTCTAGCGGTCATGACAGTCCATGACAGCCAACCCCTATTTGACCTACTCGAGTCTCACGCAGAAATCTACATGCGTAAAATGGCGCAACTCACCAAGACAAAGCAAAGCATAAAAGCCAAAACGACAACTCAAACCGCCGATACCTTAGTCGAAGAACTACTCGTAGATGTAGGCTTATTTCACGCAGAAGCAGATATCAAATGGCTCGAGCATTGTGAAGAAAAACTAAAGGCGTTTGTAAAGCAAAGTAAAAACTAAACGTGACAGCTTTTCTAGAGCTAAGCAAGGTATCAAAAGTTTATCAGCAAGCAGCTAAAGAAAAATTTGTTTTAAAAGACCTTAATCTACACCTAGAACAAGGTGAATTTTTAGCAATAAAAGGCTCGAGTGGTTCTGGTAAGACAAGTTTGCTTCGCATTATTGCTGGTATTGATGTAGCAAGTTCAGGTTCAGTATGGGTTGCAAATTATCAACTTGAAAAGCTTTCTGAAGCTGTCAGGGCACGATTTCGTCAAGAACATATTGGTTTTGCCTTTCAGTTTTTTGATTTATTAGACGAGCTAAACTTATTTTTAGTGTAAAGCAAAGACCCTTGCCTCTTTTAAATAAACTAGGCTTTACAAGTTCCAAAGTTTCATGGCAAACAGGAATGAGCACTTCGCTTGCTTCGCTTATAAAATTTGAAGGACGGGGTAGTTACGGGTTTTTATTTGTCACCTTTACAATCATTGTGACCTTAGATACTGTGTCAAAAGTCAAGCACTAACTAACTTCTTGCATAGA
>CAZWJZ010000034.1:0-1512 GCA_964634665.1 uncultured bacterium
TATTGGAATGCTTCTTGCGCTACTGGCATTCACCCAAACCCCAGCTACTAAACAACCACAAACAGCCACTACATTTGCACTAAGTGCAACAGGCGCACTCACCCTAAACTTAAACCAAGCCGAAATAAGCTGCTCACGTCAAGCCCTCAATTTTACAGTAAACCCAAGCTCACTGGCAGGCTACAGCCTTAACTTCACAAGTCTAAGCCAACTACAAGAACTCGAGCAAACCAGCATTCTTAGCCTAAACAGTACTAACCGTTTAAGCTTCGACTTAATAGACGAAAATCAAAACAGCTACCGTAGCTTCACCGCTACCCAAGGCGAACTCAAACTAGATCACAACACTGGCATTCTAAGCGCAAACCTACAGGACAGCTCGAGTGAGCAGTTATTTATTAATGCTCAATGGACTTGCCCTAAAGCCTAAGTCTTTTAAATAAAAAGAATTGAGGCGGCCTATAGGGTCGCTTTTTACTTTTATTTTTTCAATACTTTTTCTTTATGCATGTCTGTATAGGCTTTTCCACGAATTGTTAGCCTTTTAAACAACTCGTACGACATAGAGGAGAATAGACTTATCCCAAAAGCGGATAGCTTATTATAAAAAACCTATATCAATCACCTTCGCAGTAGAGAAGATACTCTAAATACTCCGGAAAAATAAAAAATTGTGACTGCTTCACCAAAGGCTTTTTAACTTTGTGCTACTAATAGAATCCTGTGCTCAAACCGTGTATACCAAATTCTTTTGAGGAGCAAAGAAGTGATAGGGAGAATCCATTTACCAGCTAGTTTTCAATTAAAACAGTATCAGATTTACCAACTTATGGGAGAAGGTAAAGATGCCGTTATTTACTATGCTAATGATTTGCATAGTGATCATCCTGTTGCCATTAAAGAGTACTACCCTCACCCTTCGGCTTACCGTGAGGCAAGAAGCTACAAACTGTATCCTGCAGGAGACGGTCAAGCCTTTAATGATGGCTTAAACAGCTTTCTCTCCGAGGCTAGTTTACTTAGCAGCTTAGAACATCCTGGGCTTGCTGAGCGCTTTAACCATTTTGAAATGAACGGCACGGCTTACCTAGTCATGCAACTCAAGTACAACCCTAATATTTCTCTTTTTGACTGGTCACAGAAAAACGCTATTCATAACGAAAAACGTGTTTTTAATTTATTAAGACCTGTTTTTGACGCGATTGAGTATCTCAGTCCTTTAAGAGACGCTGAGCAGTTTCGAAAGCGTGACTTAAAACCTAGTAATATTATTTTGAGTCAAGAGAAAGATCATATTATTGCTGCTTTACTAGATAATAGTGCGGTTCGTCGCTTTGTTGCAGATGTCAAAGAACTCTACCCTCAGCAAAATGCTGAAGCTTACTTAGCACCTGAACATAATGACCCAAGCCAACCCCCAGGCCCTTTTACAGATGTATACAGTTGTGGTGCGCTCGTTTATGCGCTCGTCACAGGCGAGCAACCCCCAACAGCCTTAGAACGAAAAAGGCT
>CAZWJZ010000034.1:1522-23920 GCA_964634665.1 uncultured bacterium
TCAACGCAAAAGTTAAAGAAGCTGAAACAAATCAGCTTTCTTACGCACCCACAGCTTTAAATTTCTCAGCCTTCTCGCCTGCTGTTGTGCAAGTTATTAGTTCAGCACTTGCTTTAGATTCCTTTAAACGCTATCAAACCATTAGTAGTTTTGTTAGCGCTTTTAGACTAGCACTCAGTCTAGATGATCACAGTTATCAAAGTGAAGGTAAAGCGCTACTCATGCCACCTCACCTCATGGGCGCAAACACCCAAGAACTACCCCTAAGCCTAGAACCCAAAGCTTCTCAAACAAACTCAAGAAAACGCCTAAACCTACTCGTACTGGCCTTATTCATAGCTGTTAGCATCTATATAAGCCTAACCTACCCTATGCTCATTAACTCACTCAGTCAGCCTAATAGTCTAGAAACTCGAGCTCAGTTAATGACTGCTCTTCATGGTTCAGATTTATTCTAGGCGTACGCATCACATCCACTTTTTATCTTTACGTGCCATAATATTTTATTATAGTTATTAGGAGAAAAGCTCAATGTCAACCCTAACCACCGACCTAAAAACAGAAATCAGAAGCATTCTTGCTGAAGTCATTAATGATGATATCCCTAATGACGAAACTGATCTTGTTGAAACAGGTAGCCTTGACTCTTTAGCACTTGTTAGCCTCATTATGGAGTTAGAATCACAGTTTGCCATAGCGATTGACTTTGATACTTTAGAACTCGAGTCTTTTCGTTCCGTTAATAGCATTAGTCGTTATGTTCAAGCTTTACAACCGTAACTTACTGAGCTTGATTGCTCTATGAAATACTTTAGATGCAGCACCCTAATGCTGTCTGACATTTACAATTCTGATTTAAAGAACTAGCCTTTGAAACCTTAAGCCTTGTGCTAATGCTTTTGTAGCTTAGTATTAGCTTTATGACGAACGCCTCAAGATTTGTGAAATGTCTCATCTCAATTATTGCTTTGTGTAATTTCCTGCTGATTAGCTACCTTTTCAGGGTAAACTAATACTGTGCAATTGAGTCGTCATGTTGGGCACGGTTCAGATGTGGGGCGTGTTCGCCCCCTTAATGAAGATTACCACCGCGTTTGGCAATTCCCATTACGCGATGGCGACCTTACATTATTGGCCGTCGCAGATGGTATGGGCGGCGCCGCAGCAGGAGAAGTTGCCAGCAAACTCGCCATGGAAGTACTGGATGAATCGTTTAGTCGTTATGTTGACGCACTCAACGAAGGTCGTCCTATTGTTGGTATTGATAGTCTGGCTGAAAAAGCCATTCGATTAGCCAATCGACGCGTTTACGCAGCAGCTACGCAAAATGAAGGTCGTAAAGGCATGGGCACAACCCTAACCCTAGCAGCCATTGTCAATAACAAAGCTTTCCTCGGCCATGTCGGTGATTCTCGAGCCTATCTTGTACGAGAAGAAAGCATTTATCAACTCACCAAAGATCACTCTTGGGTTGAAGAGCAACTAGAAAAAGGACTCCTAACCCAAGAAGAAGCCCAAGCCCATGAATGGCGCAACCTAATAACTCGAGCGCTTGGCACAAGACCTCAAGTTGTTCCAGATATTATTGAAATGCAAGTTCGACCTCATGATGTCTTTATAATAGCAACAGATGGGCTGCATGGTCTTGTTAGTCCCGAAGAAATATTAGAAGAAATTAAACGAACAAAAGACCATCAATCTTCTGTTGAATACCTAATAGCGAGTGCAAACGAGCGCGGTGGTCATGACAACATCACGCTAGTGATTGCTGAGGTTCCTTAAATGCTCTGGCTATTTCTAGGTTTAGGGCTGGTACTTGCCGCTGTTTTATCTCGCTTATCTAGCTGGATAAGTATTGCACTATTTATTTTAAGCTTAACGTTTTTGCTTTGGCTAAGCTCTTTTGGCCCCTTAGAACGCTCGATAGCTCCTCTTCTTGTTTCTGCTTTAGCCTTCGGCATGTTTGTGCCTTTAGTACAAGGGAAAGGTCAAAATAAAAAAATTGCACCTGCCAGAAAACAATCCAAAGCAAAGGCCAAACCTAGCATGCAAATAAAAGGCGAAGCTTCCTCTTCGCTAAATAGTTTAGATGTACCCGGCTACGATGTTCTTGAAAAAGTAGGCTCAGGTGGCATGGCAAGCGTTTATAGGGCCCGAAGGCAAAGTGACAACGCCATTGTTGCCCTAAAAATACCTATGGAGCAATACGTTGCAGATGCCAAATTTATAAGACGTTTTCACCGTGAAGCAGAAGTAGCACAACGCCTAGATCATGAAAACATTGTTCGTACCTTTGAGCACGGAAGCATAGGCATTAAGCATTATATGGCCATGGAATACGTTGATGGGCGCAGCTTAGAAGGCTATATCGAATCAGGTGAACTCAGCATCCCTTTAGGTGTTGAAGTTATGAAAGCTGTCTCAAGAGCTCTGCAACACATTCATTCTGTAGGCATTATTCATAGAGATATAAAACCAGCCAACATTATGCTTATAAACGGCGGCATTTTATCTAAAGACCCACCTCAACTCCGCTCAGACACCGTTAAACTCATGGATTTTGGTATTGCAGGCGGAAAAGTACTCTCCAGACTCACCATGACAGGCGCTCGAGTGGGAACGCCTGTTTACATGTCACCTGAGCAAGCTCGAGGTCTCAAAATTGATCACCGTAGTGATATTTACAGTTTAGGGCTTGTCTTTTACGAGATGCTTACAGGACAAACTGCTTTCAAAGGTGGTTACGAAGCCATTGTGCATCAACAAATTTTTCAAACCCCACCCCCACCAAGGCAGCTTAATCTAGCTATTCCTAAAGAGCTAGACAGCCTCATTATGAAAATGATTTCTAAAGACCCAAGCGATAGACCGAAACTATCTGATGTCTTAAATCATTTAGAGCTAAGTTGGGCAGAAGAAACACCTGACCAAGACCTTAATAGTCGCATTATTATTACGGTTAGTTCAAGACAAGGTGTGCTGCGTATTTTAGACACTGAAGGGTCACTAAATAGCTCTATAGGCAATATTGGCTTGGGTGACGAAGCCTTCTCAGCAGCACCCCTATCTGTGGCTTTAGACAGCAACGGGAATTTCTTTGCAGCTGTATTTGAATACCGAGTAGGTCAAGAAAATAATCAAATGATTCATCAGTTAGACCCTAACGGAAAACCTCTTAAATCCTTTGGTTCATACGGTATGGCTTCAGGCGAATTCTTGTATCCTATCTCGCTTGCCATAGCAGCAGATGATCGCTTATATATTCTTGATTCAGAAACCAGTTTTGTTCAGTGCTTCGATGCAAACGGCAACTTCCTATTTAACTTTGGTGGCAGAGGCAACGGCAAAGGCAGCTTCAATGACCCACGCATGGTGACTTGTGACCAGCAAGGTAACGTATATGTACTTGATTACGGCAACAAACAAATACAACGCTTCACAGCCGAAGGAAACTACCAAACACGCTGGGCATTCAAACTAAGTGCAAAAGAAGATGGCCTGCGTATCTTAGATGGCTTTACCGTGGATAGCCTAGGCAACCTATACATTAGTGACGCCACAGGCGGACGAGTACGTAAAATAACCCCAGAAAGCAAAGTTGATTTGTCTTACAGCATAGAACCCCTACAAGGCGAAGCAACCGAAACGCTACTGGACTTAGGCGTAGATGATAAAGGCTACCTATATGCATCTAGACGCGGCGGGCACCTAATACGCAAATACGACTTATCAGGTCGACTTGTTGACACCCTAGAAACCTACGCACCTGTCGTACAAATGATAATTGACAATAAAAAGAACAAACTCGAGTCTGTCCTAAATTAATTTAAAGCAAGACTAAGACGCAGGTACAAGCCAATTCTATCTTAACTCAGATTTACGCTATCCAACTTTACTCACTCGAGTGCGTCAGCCATGACTTCTATGAGGTGCTTAGCTTCTTTTTTGCTACCATCTTTTATTTGATGACGGCAACTAAACCCACAAGCTACTATGTCACCCTCATGTTTTTTAGCAGCAGGAAATAAACGTCGCTCACCAATCTGCATGCTTACATCATAGTGACTGTAGCCAAACGAGCCAGCCATACCACAGCAACCCGAATCAAGCTCAGTAACCTCAGTACTTGCCCAAGAAAGCACTGATTTGGTGGCACTCGTACCCATAACAGCTCTTTGCTGACAATGCCCATGCAACATAATGGCATTCTCTTTTTTAGTGAAAACCTCGCTAGGCTCGAGTTTACCTTGGGTCCATTCTTTAGCTAAGAATTGGTCTATCATTTTGACGTTATCAGCTACTTTTGTGGTTTCTTCGCTGGGTATTAAATCACGGTAGTCATCTTGAAAAGCAGTAACACAGCTGGGTTCTAAACCAACAATGGGTACACCTCTATCTGCGTAGACTTTGAGCGCTTTAACGTTTTTTTGAGCTAATTTTTTAGCTTCTTTTAGTAATCCTTTTGATATAAGCGTGCGCCCGCAGCACTGATAGGGTATAAACTCAACGTTGTAACCCAATTTGTTTAGTACTTTGGTAGCTGCCACGCCTACATTAGACTCATGGTACATCGTCCAAGTATCTGCAAACAGAGCAACCGTTGGTTTGTTTTTATCTAAACCAACGGTTTGCTTATATTTCTTTGCATAGCTAGCAAAGCCTTCTTTGGCGTAAAGCGGCATGACTCTACGTTTATCAACCCCTAAACTTCGTTCTAACAACCAACGAAAAGGCTTTAAGGGTAAAACACGATTTACTATGGGCGCTAAAGCTTTACCCATGGGGCTTGTTTTAAAAACGTAGGCAAACGCTTTTACACTCAGGGGTGTACCGTGCTCATCATAGTAATGCTGCAAAAACTCATACTTGATTTTTGCCATATCAACTTGACTAGGGCATTCTGCTTTACAGGCTTTACACTCGAGGCATAAATCAAGCACATCATGAACATCTTTACTGGTCATGCCGCCCGGCATACGGCCATTTATAGCTTCTCTTAAGATGTTGGCACGACCCCGCGTTGAGTGGTCTTCATCTCGTGTTGCCATGTAACTTGGGCACATAGTACCCGTGGTGGTCTTACGGCAAGCCCCCACACCTGTACACATTTCTATGGCCCCCAAATAGCCACCATCTTCTGAGAAATCAAAATAGGTTTCTATGGGCGCAGCTGCGTAGGTTTCTCCATACCGTAAATTCTCAGTCATGGGCGGAGCATCTACAATCTTGCCAGGGTTCATGAGTCCTTTAGGGTCAAAGGCACGCTTTATGTCTTGAAAATCTTTATAGAGGATGTCGCCAAAGAGATTTTTATTTTGATAAGAGCGAATCAGCCCATCACCATGCTCACCACTCCAAGAACCACCATACTTCTTAACAAGTTCAAACGTCTCTTTGCTAATAGCCTCGTACTTAGCTATGCCTTCAGCTGTCTTTAAGTCAAGTAGCGGGCGAGTGTGAATAACACCTACCGAAGCATGACCATAAAAAACCACGGGTGTGTCGTACTTCTTGCAGACTGCTTGAACTTCAGGAATAAAGTCAGCTAAGTGTTCAGGCGGAATAGCTGCATCTTCAATAAAAGGTGTAGGCTTAAAGCGTCCCTTAATGGTCGCATATATCCCTAAACCCGCACGTCGAAACTCTAAAACCTCATGCTGCTTTTGAGCGTCACGCGCAACATAATTATGATAGCTTAGTTCGCTAATGCGCTCATCATCACGCATACTCTTATAAGCTTCATCCATCTCTCTTTTGCTTGCACCATCAAACTCAACCACCAAAACCGCTTCTGGTTCACCCTTAAGCCAACTAATCAAAGGCGCAAGTTTAGGGTTTGCTTTACCAAGCGTAAATAAACCCTCATCCATAGTTTCAACAGCACTCGGACCATGCTCATTAATAAATTTAACCGCCAAAAGAGAATCTCGCAGGGTCTTAAAGTGAAGCATAGAAAGCATACGCCACTTTGGAATAAGCTCGAGCTGCAACGTTACATTAAGAATAAGGGCTAGCGTACCTTCTGAACCTGTCACAATTTTGGCTAAATTAAACGGCTTATCATCGGTAAATTCATCTAAGTTATAGCCGCCCACACGCCGCATAACTTTAGGAAAGCGCGCCTCAATCTCATCTGCATGTTCCGTAACCGACGCAAACACTGCCCTATAAGCATTTCCCTCTAAGGTTTTAAGCTCGAGCTTTGCTTTTAACTCTGCTTTGCTTAAGGCTTTAAGCTCAGCTATGCTGCCGTCAGCAAACATGACAGTCATGCTAATAACGGCATCTACGGTTTTACCGTATTTAATGCTACGTGTACCTGCACTATTATTAGCAACCATACCGCCAATATTGGCACGGTTGGTGGTAGAAATATCTGGTGTGAACTGCAAATCATAGGGCTTCAAGTAGAGATTCAGTTCATCTCTAACAACGCCTGCTTGCACTTTAACGGTAAGCGCTTCGGCATCAAAATCTAAGATTTGCGTCATGTATTTAGATACATCTAAGACAATGGCTTCAGCTACCGTCTGCCCTGCTAAGCTAGTACCGCCCCCACGAGGCAAGATAGCCAAGTTATATTTATTAGCAATATCTACAACATGCTTTATATCTTCAACAGTTTTTGGTAAAACAACCCCGTAAGGCTCAATTTCATAAGGACTGGCATCTGTTGCGTACAGCGCTCTTGCACGCGCATCAAAACGAACATCACCTTTGATTTTCCATTTCAGTTCATTAGCAACTTGGTCAAGCAAAGAGGGCGTTAAAACCAAAGAATCATGAGAAGCAGCTTGCATCATAGTAAGCGTATTATCTCATGATTCAAATAGTCTAGATACGGAGTTTTGTACCAAAAGAAAAAAAGCCCTCCAAATGAGAGCTTTTTTTGGTTGGCCCACAGGGACTCGAACCCCAACCGACGGCTCCAAAAACCGCTGTCCTGCCATTAGACGATGGGCCAGCACGTAAGTGCGTTAATGAGTTTAAAGGACAAAGACATTTATGTCAAGCTGTTTTTACCCAGTCACAAAAGCCCAAGCTAAAAACTCGAGCGCGCTTTAAAGTAAACCCCTTAAAAGCCTTATATTTCAGTACTGTAAGAGTTGCGATAGCGGCTTACTTATAGTATTTAATGAAAGAGTTCGAACAACGTACATACCAGTGCATAACAACTCTTTCACCAGGAAGACGTGCTTACAACCGTGTTGAGGGATGGGGCGGTAAGCACGCCTTCCCCTATTATTTAGGAAACTTAATCAGAGCTACGCTCAAGCCAAACACTAATCTCACTATCCGACCCAACATTAAGTACACCCTCATAACTCTGATAACGCAGATTCTCAGCTGTATTAGGCTCACGACTCAGCTGATACTCTAAATCTTGATTCACAGGAATAATAAGCTCTAAAGGCGTTTGACCCCTCAAGTCACCCTCAATAAACACATCCGCATTGGTTGGATCACTAACAAGTTTAACCGTAGCAAACTCAAAGGCAAGCTCGAGTTCAGGTTCAATAAGCACCGAACGCGCTGGCACTAAGTTAACAGAAGGCTGAATAAACAGATTTATTAAAGACGCCCTCTCAAGTTGCGCTTGCAACAACGACAACTCACTACTAATAAGCTCCTGTGGCGACAAACGATTCACCAGCAAAAATGCGCCGGTAAGCAAAAACGCACAAAGCAAATACAAAAAACTATTACGCCTCAAATGAGGCATAGTCTGCTTAAATAATTTATGCCCAGATACCAAAAAGCCCAAAGCACCAAACATAAAAGCAAACAACGCCAGCATAAGCGGTAAATCACGAAAAATCGGCATAAACAAACCTAACTTTGCCAAGCAAACACTCGAGCCCAAGCAAAAAGAGTAGCGCCAGTTTAGCAGGTTTTAACAAAACTCGAGCCTCAAATGCCCTTGTGCTCTTGCACTATGCTTTTGTGTTATGTCGGTTCTAAAGATGCTGCTAAAAGTTTACTCACCGCTTCTTGTTGTGCTTTGGTTGTCAGTACAAACAAGCGATCATGCGCTTGAAAAACAAAATCAGCCGCAGGGTTAGGAAAACTTTCAGCATCCCGAATAATGGTTATCACCGTGCCACCCGTTTTTTTTCTTAAATCAAGAGACGCTAAACTCTCTGACACAAAGGAACTCGAAACAGGAATCATAAACTCTCTTACATTCAAATCAGAATGCCGATTCACAATGGTAGCCTGCATAAAATCAACCACACCTGGTCTTAACACCCTATTCACCAAACGTTGCCCCGCAATTGAATAAGGATTAATCGTGTCATTAGCCCCTGCCTTTTTAAGCTTACGAATATCAGCATCTTCATCTGCTTTAGCTACAATAAGCAAATCTTTATTAAGTGCCCGCGCACTCATAACAATAAATGCATTAATCGCATCATTACTGGTCGCCGCAATAAGTGCTCTAGCCCGCGTGACACCCGCAAGCAGTAGCACCTCATCCTCTTCAGCATCCCCCTCAATAAGCAAATAACCGCGCTCCAAGCCCTGCGCCTGAACCACAGCATCAGACTCAATAATCACAAACTCCGTACCCTCAAGCTCGAGTTGCTGCGCTATATGCTGACCAAAATGCCCAAAGCCTGTCACAATAATGTGGTCATTTAATTCTTTAATCTGCTGCTTCATTCTGCGCCTTCCAAAAGGGTCACTCAATCGTCTTGCTACAAGATAAGCCATAACTTCAGTAAATAAATAAAATAAACTTGCTATACCCATAAGCGAAACAAAGATGGTAATAATGCGCCCAAATGTCGTTAAAGGATAAACCTCACTGTAACCAACCGTAGTCACCGTAATAAACGTCATGAAAAGAGCATCCATAACCGTAGCATCAAAAGAACGCCATAACAGATAGTAAGCTGCCGAACCAAACACAATAACAGCCCAAAAAAGAATCACCGGAAGACTAATCTTCTTTAAGAATGCCTCTAGGCTATAAACTCCATTATCCATCTTCACAAACAAGTATAAACGCTAAAGCAAACAAACTGAATTATGAAGAGCGAACAAAAAAATAAAGCCAAAACAGCTACACTAATGCTCATGGCAGACTTTCACCCAAGACAACTAGGCCAAGCCTTACAAAACAGTCTTATAAGCACAAGCAACCTCATAGCAGACTTATCACGCGATAAACCCAAAAGCATCATCTTAGAATTAACCGGCAGCTACCCCACAAGAGAACAAAAACGAAAACTCACCGACTTCCCACCCCAATTTGGCCCCAAAGACCAAAGCTTAGAAGCCTTCGAGCAAGACATAAACGACCTATGCAACGCCAACTGGCTCGAGTCTGTCATTATTCGTTTTGAAGGCTTAAGTATAGACTTGGTAAAAGCCTATGTTTTACGTGAGCAACTCAGCCGCTTAAAAGAAGCAGGTAAGCAACTTAAGGTCATAACAAGTCAACTAGGCATGAGTAGCTACTACTTAGCCAGCATAGCTAATGAAATCATACTGCCAGAATCAGCTGAGCTAAATATTTTTGGTTTTGCCATTGAAACAAACTTTTTAAAAGATGTACTAGGTCGTTTTGGTGTTGAATTTGAAAAAGTTGCCATAAAAGAATACAAAAATGCAGGTGATAACCTAACCCGCTCACGCATGAGCGAACCCCACCGTGAACAACTCAACGCACTCTTTGACGGCTTTCAAGAACACATGTATAGTGCCATTGCGAGTGCAAGAAACGTAGAAACCAACACCGTACACAACTGGATTGACTCAGGCATAAGCTCTGCCCAAGAAGCCCTAAAAAAAGGCTTAATAGATCAAGTTAAGTACGAAGACGAAATACTCCAAGAAAAAGACCTAAGCCTAGAAGACGCTAGTCGTTTTCTAAAAAAACAAAGACGAAGCCTAAGCGCAGGTCGTGTCGCTGTCATAAGCCTAGAGGGTACCATCATGACAGGCAAATCACGCCGCAACGCTGTCCCTCTCCCACTAGTGGGTGACACGTTTGCTGGTTCAGAAAGCATAATTGCAGCCTTCAGGCAAGCCGAAAACGACGATAGCACCAAAGCCATTGTTTTCTTTATCGACTCAGGTGGCGGCTCAGCTTTAGCCAGTGACCTAATGTGGCGAGAAGTCAAGCGCATAGCCCCCACAAAACCCATCATCGCAGTCATGGGGCAATACGCAGCCAGTGGCGGCTACTACGTACTCACCCACGCCAACAAAGTCATAGCAGCACCCACCACCCTCACTGGCTCCATAGGTGTCGTAAGCGTAAAACCCATAACCGAAGCCTTCAACCAAAAATACGGTATCACCACAGAAATCATTCAAAAAGGTCGCTACGCGAACGCTCAAAGCAGCAGCAAAGCCCTAGACCCAGAAGAACGTGCCTTATTTGAGCGCTCCATAGCAGAAGTCTACGACCGCTTCATAAGCCGCGTAGCAGAAGGCCGCAAACTAAGCAAAGAACGCGTCAATGAACTAGGTAGAGGTAGAGTCTGGACTGGTAGCGCTGCAAAAGAAAACGGTTTGGTAGACGAATTAGGCGATATATTTACAGGTATAAAGCTAGCCAAAGAGCTAGCTAACTTAAAAGCAGATGCCCCTGTCTACAATGTAACTATTCCAAAGAAATTTCTACTACCCAAACTAGATAGCCCAGAAGCCATGCTTAAAAGCCTGAATCCTTTACTAAGTGAAAAAGTTTTACTCATGCAAAACTTGCGTCTCAGCCTGCACAGCTAGTAGCTAGGAACTGTAGGCAAATGCTTCATGCCAATAGCAATATCACGATAAGACCCACACGAACAGCAAGGGCTTTCGATTTACTAAACCAAGTCTCCACGTTTTATTCTAGACGATAAATCGTGTAGCTACTCTAAAAGCAGAGGTTCAGATGTTAAAAGCCATTCGAAATATAGATTATGTGGTGTTACTTTGTAACGACTTAGTGTCAATGAAAACCTTCTATCACGACATTATGGAATTCCCTATTTATCTCGAAACAGATTCATGGATAGAACTGCGAGTAGGTTCCGTATTATTAACCCTGTCAAAAAGAGAACGGCCCTTTGTAGGGCCAGCCTTATCAAATGATTCTGCTGCCGTTCAACTCGCCTTCCGTGTTACCCCTCAAGAAGTCCAAAGTTGTTATGAAGAACTAAAAGCAAAACACGTTGACATTGTGCAAGCTCCTCAAATGCTGCCAGAGCAAGCATGGAAGAACTGGAAGCATAAAACCTTATTTTTTAAAGACCCCGAGGGAAATCTTCTAGAAATTTATGCAGATGTTGACTAACTTAGATTAAATCAAAAAAGGATTATGGACTTTCTCAAACCCAATGCTTGTCTCTGGCCCATGTCCGGGGTAAACCGTTGTGTTATCTGGCAAAACAAGTAGCTTAGTTTTAATACTCTCAATAAGTTGCTCATGATTACCCATAGGTAAATCTGTTCGACCAATTGAGCCTTGAAACAAGGCGTCACCGGCAATGACAAAGTCTTGCGAGGGTACATAAAAAGCAATATGTCCTGGTGCGTGACCCGGTGTAAATAAGCACACCACTTCAGTATCCGCTAAAGCTAAAGTTTGATTGTCAGTAATTTTAGTGGGTTCTGTTGTTGGTTGCGTAAACGGAATCTCCCAGAG
Organism: uncultured bacterium; assembly: GCA_964634665.1. GTDB lineage: Bacteria > Deinococcota > Deinococci > Deinococcales > Trueperaceae > JAHEBB01. Next base: position 13,167 of record CAZWJZ010000034.1, read on the forward strand.
TTTTGCAGCTTTAAAACCATTCTTGTACAGTTCAAAATCATCTTCATGCAGTAAAACTGGCACGTCAAAGACTTCTGTTATTTCTTGCACTGCGCCAATATGATCAAAATGCGCATGCGTAAGCCAGATAGCTTGTAAGTTAAGCTTCTGCTGCTCGAGTGTGTTGAGTAGGCGTGGGGCTTCTTCACCGGGGTCTATCAGTATGGCTTCTTTTGTTGTTTCATCAAAAAGTAAGTAGCAGTTTTCTTGTAGGGGGCCTACGGTGTAGCGTGCTAATGATAGGGGCATGTTTTTAGTTTAACGTTTGTGCTCTTGGGTTATGGTTTTATGGCGGTTTTTTTAGCTTATTTTGGTTTTAGGCTATTCTTGAGCCATACGTTTATGATTTGTGCGTAAGCTTGAAAGCGGTAGCGTGCGCCTTGCCAGAAGCCTCGTTTTTCTTCTTTCATGACTTGTGAGACGTTGTGTAAGGGTATGTCTTTTAGATTCCATTTTTGTTTGGCTGCGGCTTGGGTTATGAGTACTTCTATACCGTAACCACTGCTTTTTATTTCTTTTAGGCTGAGTAGCTTGTCGCGCTTTATGGCGCGTTGTCCGTTTAGGTAAGGTGCAAGGTTTTGGGCTACGGTGGTGGCGAGTCTGCCACCTGCAAATACTCCTCTGGTCATGATTATATTGTCTTGTAAAACGGGCTTTGCTAAGTCTTTTATATGCTGAGCGTTTAAGCCTGTCAGGTCTGCATCTATGAGTACGATTGTGTTTGTTTCTAAAGTTTCTGCGCCAGCGTAAACTGCGCCGCCTTTACCCACATTTTGCTTTAGTTTAAGTACCGTTGCGCCTGCTGCTAAAGCTACGTTTGTAGTGTTGTCACTCGAGCCGTCATCTATAACTAAGACGGGGCCTAGTTTACTTTCTAAGGCTACTTTTATGACACTACTTATGCTTGCCTCTTCGTTGAGTGCAGGTATAAGAATGCCGCAGTCACCTGTAACCACGGCATCTGAAGGTAAAAGACTCGAGTTAGCTTCTGAAGAAAAGGCCACTGATTTCTCTGAAGGTTATTAAGACCATAAAGGCAAGTACCATCATGATGCCTATAAAGTGTACAAATTCTTCTTGTCCGGGTTTGAAGGGTTTTCCTCTTATGGCAGTGATGGTTGATAAGAGCATGCGACCGCCATCTAAACCAGGTATGGGTAGTAGGTTAAAGATTGCTAGGGATATGTTTATGAGCGCAGCTAAGGCAAGTACAGGAATGACGCCTACTTGGGTAGCTTGGTTTACTGCTGTTACTATGCCTACTGGGCCTGCTAAATCTTCAGATTGTTGACCTGTGAAGGCTGAACCTATGCCTCTTACAAAGCCTGTTACTGCTTCTGGAATAATGCGGATTGAGAAAGCTGCTGATTCACCTAAGGCAGCTATAAAGTTTACATTAGCGGGTAGGCTGACTTCTAAAGGTGCTATTTGAATACCAAGTAAAGCGCGCTCACCTTCGGCTAAGTCAGCAGGTGGCCAGTCTATAGAGTACGTTAGTATCTCCCCTGCTCGATTTAAGTTAATGTCTAGAGTTCCTTGTGTTGTTTGAATAATTTCAGTGACTTGGCTTGGGTTAGGGTCTGTTACGCCATTTATGCTTACAATGACATCTTCCGCTTGCATACCTAACTGCTCTGCGGTAAGGCCATCTGCTAAGCCTGCTATTTTTGCACCCGCCATATCAGTTGGCATATTAGAGGTCAAACCACGATAGCTTGGGTCTGCCGTTATGACAATAGCGAGCAAAAGAATAGCTAGCAGGTAATTAGCAAGTACGCCGCCCACCAGCACCCAAAGTTTTTCAGCTAAGCTTTTGGTTGAAAAACCATCATCAGGATAATCTACGTTACCCAGTTCATCTTGCTTGGGTGCCATACCAGGAATATCTACATAACCCCCGATAGGCAAAGCCGATAAGCGCCACTCAGTACCACGCCACTGCTTACGCCACAAAATAGGGCCCATACCTACACTAAACGCCTTAACAGGCAAACCAACACTCTTAGCATTCCAGTAATGGGCTAACTCATGCACCGTTACAGCAGTAGTAAGAATAAGTAAAAAGACAATTGTTGTCAGCATGACCTAAGTATGCCAAAAAAGTAGATTAGAAACGGTTAGCTGACCCACTTAATGAAGCAGCTCCTCAAACTTTTTGCTGCAATGCAACAAAAGAGTAAAAGTCTGTAACAATAGAAGCATGACCTTAGTCAGCGAACTTCTGCGTAGTTATATAGCAAAACACCCCATAGAAATAGCGCAAGTCATAGAGCGTTTCAGTACAGAAGAAGCATGGGAGCAACTCAAAGATAGTGAACTAGAAGACCAAGCTGAAGTTTTAGAGTTTTGTACCCCAGAGTTTGCCGCTCGTTTACTTAGAGAACGTGAAGATGAAACGCGTTACGAGCTTTTTAGAGAAATGGATAGTGACAGTTTAGCGAACCTTTTACCCTACTTCTCAAAACTCGAGCAGGACAAAATTATTAAAGATTTACCTACTTTACATGCGGAGGAGGTTGTTAGTTTAGCTGATTATGCTGAGGATACTGCAGGGAGCATTATGAGCCCTGACTTTACGGCTTTACGTGAGGATGCTTCTGTTTCTGATGCCATTAGGCGACTTAGACGGCTTGCTTTGGTGGGGCGTTCACCTTCTTACATTTATGTGATTAATGATGATGAGGTACTTACAGGTGTGCTCATGATGCGTGATTTGGTGCTGAGTCACCCTAGTAAACGCTTGAAGAACATCATGATTAAAAATGTCATTAGTGTTGAAGCTAATGATGATCTTGGTGATGTTGCTCAACTCCTGAGTGAACGTAATTTGTTAGCTGTTCCTGTTGTGGATGAAGCTCAGAACTTGGTTGGGGTCATTACAGGTACGCAGTTGTTAAGTGAGCTCCAAGAAGAAGGCTTTGAGGATGTTCAGAAGATGTTCGGTGCGGGTTCAGATGAACATGCGACATCACCATTTCCTTTTGCCATTCGTAAGCGTTTACCTTGGCTGCAGGTTAATTTAGCAACTGCTTTTTTAGCTGCTGCGGTGGTTGGTTCTTTTGATGGTTTGATTGCTCAAATAACTATTTTGGCTGCCTTTTTGCCTGTTGTTGCAGGTCAGAGTGGTAATGCGGGCGCGCAAGCACTTGCAGTTATGCTGCGTTCTTTAGCTATGAATGAGGTTGATAGTAAAAAACCTCGTTCAGTACTGCTCAAAGAAGGCATAGTGGGGTGTGTTAATGGCTTTGCGACAGGTTTAACAGCTGGGCTTATTGCTTGGTTTTTTAGTAAAAATATGGTTTTTGGTCTGGTTATAACAGTAGCTATGACGCTTAATTTAATAATTGCTGGCTTAGCAGGTGCTGGCATACCTATACTTATGGAACGACTCAATCAAGACCCAGCTCAGTCATCAAATATTATTTTAACAACTATTACAGATGTACTTGGCTTTGCAACCTTTTTGGGTCTTACCTTTTTAGCAAGACCCTTTTTAGGTAATTTGATGCAGTGATTTATTGAGTAGCGGCAGTAGCTAAATTAGTCAAGACTGTATTGATTCGCATCAGCGTTTCTTCTTGTCCTTCTAAATTATGGCGAGCACCCAAATAATAAGGGCTGTTAAAACCAACAAACACACTACCATCTTCTGTTTGCCAGACAAGCATTTTTTGTGGCAAGTCAATCGCAATGCTTGGATACGCCTGCATGAGAGGTGTACCAATCATAGGGTTACCAAATAATATGACCCGAGTTGGTAAAAGCTCGAGTCCGTTGTTTTCAGCATTTTGCTGGTGGTTGATAACTTGAATAAGTGTAAGGGGTGATGCGTCTATGGCATCACGTAATTTTCTAAACGTCTGGTTAAAATTATTGTTACTCTTCATGATTACCATACCTGAGGGTACTTGTGCAGACGCAAAAAGTAGGGTGCTAAAAAGCATGATAATAGCTACTGTGGTGGTTAATCGTTTCATTTTTCCTCTTCCTAAAGCTCTAAGTTTTTAGATGCTTTCATGTCATTATAGCTAAGACCTATATATTTATATTAGAAAAAAGCTTATTCATAACGAAGGGCTTCTATGGGGCTTAGGTTTGCAGCTCGACTGGCTGGCCATACCCCAAAGACAATGCCGGTAATAACGCTCACGGCTAAGGCTAGTACAATCACTAATGGGTTAATAATGACTTTATCTAAAAAAGGAACAGCAGCAACTATTCCGTAAAGGGTAGCAACAGCAAGGACTACACCTAAAATGCCACCAATGCTTGTGAGGACTACAGCCTCAATAAGAAATTGGGTCAAGATGGTACTTTTCTTTGCCCCTAGTGCTTTGCGTAAGCCAATCTCTCTGGTGCGCTCAGTTACAGATACCAGCATAATGTTCAAAATACCTATCCCTCCAACCAATAAACTAATGGCACCAATTCCCCCAAGAACCGTTTGTAAAATAATAGTAATGGTTCTAAAGACCTGCAAAGGACCCTCTACAGATTGAAATTGATAGGTATCTTCAGCGCGTCTTCTATCCATAATAGAGCTAACCTGCTCACGTAAACTCTGCAAATCACTACCCAATTCTGAGGTTAATACAAATGAGTAATGCCTACCTTTTGTACCTATGTCAAAGTAACTATGGTAAAGACTTAAAGGCATATCTCCATCTGCTGCATTTATAAAGCCACCCAGTACACCACCTACTCGTTCTTTAATGCCAATGACCGTAAGCAGAACGCGCCTATTACCATCTATCACCATAATTTCTTTACCAATAGCATCTTCCCCTTGTTTAAAAAGGTCTTCTTCGGCATCTTTCGAAAGCACAATAACAGCAGCACCACTCAAGTACTCACGTTCGGTAAAGTAACGCCCACGCTCGAGTTTTACTGACGCATCAGCAGCTAAGGTGTTGGGGCTTTTACCTAATATTTCAAGGTTTATACGTTCATTTTTGTAGGCTGCTTCTACATTTTCCCCGCGTTGTTTTAAGACTTCTAAGGGTAAACGGTTTAGTACATCAGCATCTTCATCATAAAACAGGTCTGCTTCGGGGTTATCAAGGTCAGCTTGTATAAATAAGGATTGAGAACCTAAATCTTGTAACTGATTCACAATACCTGCTGTCGCAATTTCACCCATACTGACAGTTGTGGTTACTGCAAATACCCCAATGATGACGCCCAAAAGTGTTAAAGCAGAACGCAAACGGTTTCCTACCAACGCGTCTAAGGCTGAGCGGATATTTTCTACTAACATGACGCAGCACCTCTAGAGAGGGAAGGGAAAAGTGAAAGGTGAAAAGAATGATTCCTTTTTATTGGCTTCTTGCTTCTTACTTCCTGCTTCTCAACCCTATTCATATCTGAGTGCCTCTATGGGGCTAAGGTTTGCAGCGCGACTAGCAGGCCAAACCCCAAAAATAATACCCGTGGCAACACTAACGCCAAACGCCATAAGAATAACCAGAGGGTTAATAATGACTTCGTCTATGAAGGGCACAATAGCTACAATGCCGTAAAGGCTAGCAACGGCAAGAACAACGCCAATAATGCCCCCAATAAAAGTTAAGACTACCGCTTCAATAAGGAATTGTTGCAATATGGTTGCTTTTTTTGCACCTAAGGCTTTGCGCAAACCAATTTCTCGAGTGCGCTCAGTTACCGACACTAGCATGATGTTCAAAATACCAATGCCCCCCACCAATAAACTAATAGCACCAATGCCACCAAGGACAGACTGAAGGATGCGAGTAACAACTGTAAAGGTATCGAGAATGCCTGCAACGGTGTTTATTTCGTAAGTATCTGCACCTCTACGTCTATCTAAAATTGCTTTTATTTGCACAACAATGTCATCTACATTTCGATCTAAATCAACTGTCATGGGGATAAACTGATACTCATTACGCGTTGAGGATGGCACATTAAGATAAAATGCGTTCAGCGGAATACGTCCTGTAAGGTTATCTCCAAACGAAAACAAGCCCTCTTCACGCTGCTGCACCCCAATAACCGTATAGACATTACGGGAACCAAATATAGTCACAACAAGCTCTTTACCTACCGCTTCCTCTTCATCAAAAAGTTCCGTAGCAGCATCTTCAGATAGAATCATGACAGGTGAAGCTCGAGTGTCATCTTCTTGGCTAAAAAGTCGCCCTGAAATGAGCTTGGTGTTGTCTAGTACTAGAGACTCTGCACTTTCACCACTTAGGGTGAAGCTGGCTTCTTTGTCTTTGTAACGCACACTGCCAAAGCTTTGCTGTATTTTTTGAATACCTATAGGCAAGCGTGATAAGGCGTCTAGGTCATCTTCAGTAAAGCTTTCTGCTTGTGGGTTGTCTTGTGCTGGAAATAGAATAATGCGTTGCGAACCAAAATCTTCTAACTCTCCTGTTATGCCTGCTGTGGCAATGGCACCCATGCTAATGGTGGTTGTAACAGCAAACACACCAATCACAACCCCTAAAAGTGTTAGCACAGAGCGCAGACGGTTACCAAACAAGGCACTTAGGGCGGTACGGATATTTTCAAGAAACATGAATACCCCTACTTTGATTTAAGCAGAAGATTAAATGAGTAAGGTAAACACATGCTTCCTTTTTCTGTTTTACTTTTTGCATCACGGAATATCCCCAGTGAAAGTAGCTAGGGTTCGGTTTTCTACAATTTCTACACGTTCTACTTCGCCATCTCTAACACGAATAATTTGCTCACAGTGCGCAGCGACTTCTTCTTCATGAGTAACCATAAGAATAGTGCGGCCTTCTTCGTGGAGTTCTTGAAACAAACCAAGAATTTCGTTACCCGTTTTGCTATCTAGGTTTCCTGTAGGTTCATCTGCTAGCAAAATGTCAGGGTCAGTTGCAAGTGCTCTGGCTATGGCAACCCGTTGTTTTTGCCCACCAGAAAGCTGGTTAGGTCGGTGATCCATACGGTCAGCTAAACCTACACGCTCTAAGGCATTTTGGGCAGCTTGTTTGCGTTCTTTAGGCGGAGTGCCTCGATACATAAGAGGCAAAGCAACATTTTGCAACGCGTCAGCTCTGGGTAATAAGTTATAAGCTTGAAAAATAAAGCCAATACGCTTGTTTCTTATGGCGCTTAATTCATCTTCTGTTAATTCACTTACCTCTTGTCCTGCGAGTTTGTAACTGCCTTCGGTGGGCGTGTCTAAACAACCAAGTATTTGCAATAAGGTTGATTTACCGCTACCACTTGGCCCCATAATAGCTGCGTACTGACCATGCTGCACAGTCAAATCAAGCCCTCTTAAAGCGTGCACCTTAAGCCCACCCTCGAGTGTGTATATTTTTTTTATGCCACTCGCTTCAATTACGTTTTCTTTATTAGCCATGCTGTCTTTCAGTTCTTTTTGGATAAGAAAAATGAGCAGAAAAGTTAAGCCAAACAAAAAAACTTCTTCCTTCTTGCTTCTTCCTTCTTGCTTCTACAATTTCCTTCATTCTTCATCTTCTAAGGGGTCATAAGTTACAGCGTCACCATCTTCAAGCTCATCTAAATTAATAACAGCAATCAGGTCATTTTCCGTTAAACTACTGCTACTCGCCGCAGCTATAGTAGCGTTTCTATCTAGAACTTCAATAATAGCCCTTTCAACAACGCCTTCACCTGCTTCATCTTCTGTAACTTTAAAGACAAAGCTCTCACCATTTTCTTCAGTTATGGCTTCTAGAGGCACAAGCAGAACATTATCTAACGCATTTACGGTAACTCGAGCTGTGACGGTGTAGCCAGGTCTAACAAAACCACTACTTATATCTTCAGGGTTACTAAAGTCTAGTTCTACGGCGAGTTGCGCTGCATTGCCGTTTCGGCTAGCTACAGTACTGACCCGCCGCACGCTTGCCTCTAGCGTTTGATTAGCATCTGCATCTGGCGTAATGCTAGCAGCTTGCCCTTGGCTGAGTTCAGCGGCTCTATTTTCATCAAAATTAGCCGTTACAAAAAGAATCGAGCTGTCCACAACTCTTATGATATTGGCAGGCCCTACTTGGTCACCAAGTTCAAAGCCAACATTCGTTACAGTACCTGAAAAACTAGCTGTTAAGACGGTTTCACTTAGGCGTTCTTCTAAATTAGCTAAGTTGGTTTCTAACTGCGATATTTGTGCTTCGCCACTCGAGCGTTGGGCTGATATGAGTTGATTAAATGAGGCTAAGCGGGTTTCTACGCTTTCTAAGGTTAGTCTACTTTGTTCTAATCGTCGTTGGGCACTAGCTACGGCTTCTTGCGCAGTATTAAGTTCATTTTGAGATGCAGCGCCTGTATTAAAAAGTTGCTGTATGGTGCTAAAACTTCTTGATGTGTCAGTCACACTTTGCTCTGCGTTAGCTACGGCATCTTGCGCACTAGCCACACTACTTTGTATATCTAACCTATCTATTTGCTGTTGGGCGTTCAGCCTTTCAAGGTCAGCTTGGGCTGATTGTAAACTTGCGTTTAGCGAGGCCCTGTCGCGGGTTAGTGAAGCCCTATCTAGCTCTGCTAAGATTTGTCCTTGCGTGACTTCATCACCCTCTTGGACAAGCAAGTCACTAACTGTGCCTGCACTTTTAAAACTAATATTACGCTCTAAAGCTGCCTCAACAATGCCTGTTCCCGATACTTCACGAACAAACTCACCCACCGTGATTGGCTCAACAAGAGTGCGTTTAAAGTCTGTACCACCCCTACGGCGCAACACAACAAAGACCGTTGCTGCTACAGCAATAAGCAAAATAGCAATAACAATCCAGCGACCTACGCCCCCCTTAGAGCTTTTCATTAAGAACCTCCTTTAACCGCTAACTCCAATTGGCGAATCGTTGCCGCTAAGGCATGCTGCGCACTTTCAAGTTGTGCATTAGCAGAAAGAAGTGTTAATTTACTCTGCTCAAGCTCGAGTAGGGATATGCTGCCTGCATCAAATCGTACTTGTTGAGCGTTAAGGTCACTTTGCGAGGCACTTAAGTTAGCTGTGGCACTTGCCACTCGACTTTGAGCTGCTGACACCGCGTTATAACTTTGTCTTAAACTTATATCTAAAGAACGACGCGTATCTGCCAAGCGTGTTTCAGCGTTACTGACATTATCTCTAACAGCGTCAACCATGCTTCGTGAACTAAAAGCGTTATCAACAGCGGCAAGGTTAGCTTGCGCTAATTCAACACTTTGTTGCGCCCTAATGACATTACTGTTGGCATTTAGATTAGCCAAAACTGTTTCTAAACTCGGCACTTCAGCTACAGGAATAGTGTTTATTAAAACTAAGTTACTAGTTAAACCAACAAGACTAGCTAAATTGTCATAAGCAAGCGCTCTTGCTTGAGATGAATCCTGACTATCACGCTGCGCACTAGCCAGTGCATTTTGAGCACGCTCTAAATCAAGTTGCGTTGCTGCACCTGCATTAAAGCGAATAGTGTTAGCTTCTAACTGCGTAGCCGTAATGGCCTCTTGCGCTTGGCTAAGCTGCAAACTCGTATCAGCCTCTTTAGCACTCGCATAAGCACTTGCTGCTTGCTGCTGCGCACTCAAAGTAGCAGCCTCTAAACTCAGCATAGCCAGTTCAACAGCCTGCTGAGCTTGTAACAAAGGAATACGCAAAGAAAGCGGGTCTTGCTGCACACGACTCAAATCACGCGTAGCACTCTCCAAATCTACCCTAGCTGTAGCAACACTAGCATTATTAAGCGCCGCACGATTCAAAGCATCTTCAAAACTAAGTTCAAACGCAGCTTCTTGCGCAAACACCCCAGAAAACATAAGAACTACCAAAAAACCAAAGACACGTTTCATTAAAATACCTCCAAAGGATTAACTGCGTAAGCCACTGCTAAATTCATATGCGCCAAACGCGCACTATTTTGCGCCTGAAAAACTGATAGTTCAGCTTGAGCTAAATCAAGTTCAGCTTGTTTTAAATCTAAATTAGTTATTAAGCCCGCATCTAAGCGTATCTGAGCCGTCGCGAATGCATCTTGACGAACCACCCAACTTTGCTCAGCCAAAGCAAGCTGCGCTTCACTACTGGTAGCCTGCGCTTCTTTAGTCGCAAGGTCAAGCTTAGCCAGCTCCAAACTCTGCTCTGCCCGCAACTCAGCCTGCCGCACATTAAGCCGCACCGCAGCCAAAGCATCTGCCACAGAAACATCTAAAGGAATACTCGCCGAAAGACTCAAACTAAAAGAACTCGAGCTTGCCCCTTCTAAAGAGCTCGAGTTACTAGCATCAGGGTCATAACTTAAAGATAAATTAGGTTGTAAAGCACTACTGTCAATCCTTGCAGCCATATCAAAACGCCCATCTTCAGGGCTCAAGCCATAATTTAAAGAGAGTGACGCTGTTGGTAACGCCTGACGGAGTGCCGCAGAAATATTAAGTTCAGCATCTTGCACACTCACATTGGCATTAAGAACATCACTGCGCTGACCTAAAGCAGCCTCATTGGCAGGTCGCTTAGATACAGGCAAGGTTCCCGTAACATCTGCAACTGTTTCACCTAAACTAATGCTCAACGCCATAAGTGACTGCTGAAACGAAGTTTGCGCTAAACGCGCTGACTCAAGAGCCTGCAATACTGCTAACTCAACTTGACGTTTCTGAGCATCATTTGCCGACCCAGAAGCAAGCAAGGTTGAAATACGCTGAAGCTCGAGTTCGGCTATCTCTAAAGCTAGGCGTTCTACGTCAGCACTCTTTTTAGCTGCTAA
>CAZWJZ010000035.1:0-23723 GCA_964634665.1 uncultured bacterium
CATGACTACAATACTCAGAGGGCTAAGCTTATCTGTTTGGAGTGAGCCATTACCCCCTTTTTATTCAGACAGATGTATCTGTTGAACAAAGCATAATAGTTATGGTTGAACAAACCCTTAAGCATTATGGTCGCATTAACACGCTAGTCAATAATGCAGGCATTACGGTTTTTAAACCTCTATTTGAAGCCAGCTTAGAAGATTGGGATCGACTTATCAATACCAACTTACGCAGTACTTTCTTGTGCAGTAAGTATGCAGGCTTAGCAATGCAAAAACAAGGTGGCTCTATTATTAATATTTCTTCTAACCATGCGCTTGCCACCATTCCTAACGCTGAAATGTACGCTGCCAGTAAAGGCGGCATAAATGCTATGACTCGAGCTATGGCCTTAAGCCTAGGGCAGTACGGCATACGGGTAAACGCAATTATGCCGGGCTTTACCCGAACACCGCATTATTACAAATGGTTAGGAGCTAAGCCTGATTTAGAGCAAGAAGTACTCAGTTTGCATCCTTCAGCTAATCTGGTCAGCCCTAGTGAAATAGGTAAACTAGCCACTTATCTTGCCTCTGATGATGCTAAAGCGATGACAGGCGCAGAGCTTTTGATTGATAACGGCTTAACAGCAAGTCTTTATAACAGTAAGACCCTCTAGTCTAAAGCCTAAAAAACACGGTATGCTTTAGCTATCAAAAATTTAGAAGGGAATAATTATGATTCAGACCCCTGATATTACTCGCCCCCCTAAAGAGGTAGTCGAAGGGCTTCAAAAAATAGGAAGCGCAACCGCAAGTGGTGAACTACGTGGTATGGGCATTCGTGATTCACAAATTCGTGGCCCCGTTGGCTGGACACCCGGTCTTTGCGTAGCCGGTCCCGCTTTAACCCTGCAATTTATGCCCCTACGCGAAGATCAATACGCTGAAGATGAATACAGCGACCCTGAAAAACAACTCCACCGCCACGTGCTCTACCACACCCAAGCAGGTGACATAGTAGTTGTAGATGCTCGCGGAGACATGGCAAGTGGTGTTTTTGGCGAAATGATGCTCACTTACTTCAAAGGTAGCGGCGGCCTAGGCGTTGTCATTGACGGTTGCATACGTGACTACCCAAGCGCCAAAGACCTAGGCTTAGGCTTATGGATAAAAGGTGTCACCCCCAATTATCACACCCAAACAGGTATTTTCCCTTACGCCGTCAATGTGCCAATAGCCTGCGGAGGTCGCCTCGTTATGCCCGGCGATATTATTGTGGCAGATGATGACGGTGTTGTGGTAGTACCCGCACAGCTCGCCCCAAAACTCTTAAAAAATGCTAAAGAGCATGCAGAGTGGGAAGTATTTTCACGTATGAGACTCGAGCAGGGTGGTGACTTACGTAAGTACTACCCCTTAAGAGAAGACGCTCGAGCTGAATACGAAGCTTGGAAGGCTGAACAAGAGAAGAAGTAAATTCAAATCTTATTTTTTAGGTATCAGTTTTCAAGCTAAATGCATTGACTGATACCTAAATGCTCTGCTCTGGAGACCGCATGAAAATAACCGATGTTCAAGCTTGTGTTATTGGTAAACAAGAACCTCATAGTGGTGGTAGTGTTTGGACTTTTGTTCGTGTTTATACTGACGAGGGCATTGTGGGTACGGGTGAGTGTAATTCAGCTGGACCTAGTGCTTCGGGCTTTGCTAATAAAGAAACTATTTTAGCTTTTAAACCCTTACTTATAGGGCAAGACCCCATGAATGTTGGGCCACTTTATGAGAAATTACGGCGGAGTGGTCGTTATGGGGGTACCAGCAACGCTCCCATCATTTTTGCCATAACAGGTATTGAAAATGCCCTTTACGATATTGTAGGCAAAGCGCTAAATGTACCCATTTATCAACTCTTAGGTGGCAAATACCGTGACAAAATAAGGCTTTATGCTGACTGTCATGCAGGTGATTCTCCTGATGCACAAGCTTACGCTGATAAAGCACTCGCGGTGATTGCTGAGGGCTACAGCGCTGTAAAGTTTGATGTTGACTGGACAGGTGTTGGTAAGCTTGATTCAGTCAACTGGACAGCCTCCGCCAAAGAAATGACGCATGTCATAAACATTATTAGCACTACCCGAGAAGCCCTAGGCTATGACATTGATTTAGCCATTGATTGTCATGGGCAGTTTGATTTACCTTCAGCTATTACCCTTGCAAAAGCAGTAGAGGATTTACGCCTCTTATGGTTAGAAGAACCTGTACCTTCCGAAAATATCGACGCAATGGCACAAGTTAAAGCCTCAAGTAGTACAGTCATTTGTACTGGTGAAAATCAGTACACACGGTTTGAATTTATGGAGCTCTTTAGACGCAAAGCAACTGATATTATCATGCCTGACCTAGCTAAAGCAGGCGGCATTATGGAAGCCAAACGCATTGCTGATCTGGCAGATATTCACTACATACCCATAGCACCTCACAATGTTTCATCACCGCTTGGCATGATGGCAGCCTGCCATGTCATGGCGTCAGTACCCAACTTTCTATTACTCGAGTTTCATGCGCGCGACATAAGCTGGTGGCAAGACCTTTGTGAAGGGGATAAACCCTTTATAAGGGATGGTTGGATGGAAGTATCAGACCGCCCTGGCATTGGGGTTGAGCTTAATGATGAAGTAGCTAAAACACTCGTATGGAACGGTGACCGCTACTTTGATTAAAGATTGACCTGTAAGTAGATTAGCTAAGGAGAAAGCTAGTGAATCAATTTAAAGTAGCCCTTATTGATAAAACCCTAGAGCAAATCCCTAGTTGGGTTAGTCCTGAACTTCAAGAAGCCAATATAGACTTTGTATATGCCAACTGTGAAAGTTCAGAAGCAATGTTAGCCCTTGCTAAAGATGTCAATGTGCTCTGGATTTATGGCGGAAGTCGCCTAGCCTCAAAAGAAAATCTAGAAAAGCTTTCTAACTGCTGCGCAGTAATTCGCTCTGGGAGCGGGGTGGATAGAATAGATGTAAACGCAGCAACACAGTTGGGCATGGTCGTCGTAAACACCCCTCATGCACACCATGACGCTGTTTCTGATCACACTATTGCTTTACTCTTTGCTGTAGGCCGAAGAATGGTTGTGCAAGATAAAAACACTCGAGCGGGCATTTGGGTTGAGCGCGAGGTCTTACCTACTTGGAGTTTGCGCAATAAAACCATCGGCTTGCTAGGTTTTGGTTTAATTCCTCGCTATTTACTCAAAAAGCTTGCTGGTTTTGATTTAAAGGTATTGGTTTATGATCCTTTTGTTGATAAAGCTTCATTGGGTGAGTACGGCGCTGAAGCAGTTGATTTAAATACACTACTCGAGCGTTCTGATATTGTTTCTGTACATACACCTTTAAGTTCAGAAACGCATCATCTGATTGGCGAAGATCAGTTAAGACGCATGAAAAAAGATGCCATCCTTATTAATACAGCAAGAGGACCCGTTATTCAACAAGAAGCCCTTGTTAAAGCCTTAAAGGAAAAATGGATTTCAGGGGCCGGCTTAGATGTATTTGAAGAAGAACCAAGCACGCAAGATAACCCACTCATGGCTCTAGATAATATTGTAGTTACCCCTCACACAGCTGGGTTTTCAGGTGAGTCTATAGACTTAACATGGCGTTTATCTGTAGAAGCCTGTATTGATTTAAAAAACGCTTACTACCCAAGGTCTTACGTTAACAAAAGCGTAAAAACTCGAGTTCCCTTAGCAAACAAATCGCGTTAAGTTCGTTTGGGTTGTAATAGTTAGCCTTTCACACTACCCATAGTTAAACCCTCAACCAGATACTTCTAGCGCTGCATCTCGCCGCTGATCCCAAGTTGCAAGCGAATACGCATCAATACCTTTTGCTTCAAAAACATCTTTGCGAGCAAACCAAGCAGCCGTATTACTTATAAAAGGAACTGCCCACCACTTACCATCTGCTACGGCAAACCTTTCAGCGGTTTGTGGAACAATTGCGCCGTATTGAGCAATGGCTTGATCAACAACATTGCTTACGTCTTCAACAAGACCAAGGCTACGCAACTGAGGAATACTCAAGCTGTGGTAGGCAATATCAGGTGCATTACCTGCTGTAACCGCAGCAAGCATTTTAGCCATGAAATCACCAAAGACTTCTGGATTAGCTGTTGAAATATCAAGCTCAATACCTTTTGGCTGCTGCAAATGCTTCAACATCGGCTCTGAAGATGTCTTGAACTTCGCTAAAGTACTCAGTGCGATGAATAACAGTGAGCTTACCTGCTGCACCTTGAGGCAAATCTTGCTCTTGTGCATAAACAAGGATGTTTCCCCCCAGCAACCACCACAGCACTGGCAGTAGCAACTGATTTTAGGAAATCTCTACGGCTTATGGTTTTATTCTTCATTTTCTACCTTCCAAATAGGCGCTACAGAGCGCAAGAAAAGCTTCGAGTGAACCACATATCCAATAACCTAATCAACAAAAGCAGTTTGCCAGATGCAACCTCCCATGACACTCCAAACGAATAAAATAGCTCTGAAAGCAACCCCTTCAAAAAGGGCAGCTTTGTTTAGATAGCTTGAATGTTTGTAACTTGCACTATAATCTGAAGCGTCATAAAAAGTCTAGAACGCATGTAATTCAACTAAACTCAAGATTTCTTAAGCGTCTTGGGAGATCTTCAGAAAGGTGCTAAGTTATGAAAATTGTTCAGATGAACGTCACCCCTATTGCCATAAGTGACCCACCCTTACTAAATGCAGCAGGTTTACACGCCCCTTTTGCTTTAAGAACTATTGTTGAACTGCAGACTGACGAAGGAATATATGGACTAGGAGAAATTCCTGGCGGTGAACGCATTAGTAGCAAACTCGAGCAAAGCAAAGCTTCAGTCATTAATAGAGATCCTTTTGACCTGAATCCACTTTACAAAGCCTTAGCTGAGCAGTTTAGTGACCATAATGCCAGACAACTTTCAGCTATTTATAGTGCCATTGAAGTTGCTTGTTTTGACCTTATGGGCAAAGCAACAGGCAGACCTGTCGTTGATTTACTAGGAGGAAAAGCTCGAGCTAAGGTTGATTTTTCAGCATATCTTTTTTACAAATATGGGGGTGCAGGAGGAAACTTAGGGTTTTTAACAAGCCCAACAGCAAAAGGCTGGGAAGCAGCTAGACAAGCTGAAGCGTTAGATGCGCAAGGCATTGTTGCACAAGCAAAAGCCATGTGTAGCACGTATGGGTTTAAGTCAATCAAATTAAAAGGAGGGGCTTTAGCCCCTGAGCAAGAAGTAGAAGCAATCTTTGCTTTAAGAGATGCTTTTGGAAAAGACACCCCCCTACGATTAGACCCAAACGCCATATGGTCTTATGAAACTGCCCTAAAATACGGCAAAGAACTAGAGGGCATACTCGAGTATTATGAAGACCCTGTTCGTTCTCAAGTTTCAATGGCGAAATTAAGAAAAGAACTTACTATTCCTTTAGCAACCAATATGTGTACAACTTCTTTTGAAGCCCTTCCTAGTTCTATTGCTTTAGGTTCTGAGGATATTATTTTGAGTGATCATCATTTTTGGGGTGGCTTGCGCGCAACGGTTGAGCTTGGTCGAATCTGTCAAACATTTGGGCGGGGTTTATCTATGCACTCCAACTCGCATGTTGGTATTTCTCTAGCAGCTATGGCGCATGTGGCTGCTGCCGTAGCTAATTTAGACTTTGCTTGTGATACGCATTACCCGTGGCAATACGAAGATGTTGTTGTGAACCCACCAGCATTTCATGATGGCGCAATAACCATTCCTGAAAGCGCAGGTTTAGGAGTTGAGCTTGACCGTGACGCCTTAGCGATGTTGAATGAACGTTACGAAAAATGTGGCATAAGAGAACGTAATGATGAACTAGCCATACAAGCAAAACAACCCGGCTGGATGTTTAAAGAAACACGCTGGTAAGTCATAGCGCATTTATATTAGATATAAAAGCCTTCTCTTGCTGTTCTAATACCCGGATGTTTGGCAAGCTCTTCTTCATTAATATCAAACCCTAAACCCGGACGGTCCGGCAGCACAAAAAAACCATCTTCAATAGGCATAGGGTGTGACAACACAGCATCTCGCCAAGGCACATCTTGAAACATAAACTCGAGTCTGAAAAAGTTTGGAATGCTTGCCATGACATGCGCGGAAGCTATGCTTGAAAGCGGTCCATTTGGGTTATGGGGCGCTATGGGTACATTAAAGGTCTCCGCTAGGGTACTTATTTTTTTCATTTCACTAATGCCCCCACAGCGCGTTATGTCGGGCATAAGCACATCTGCAGCTTGCTTTTCAAGAATGGGCTTAAACATATAACGACTGTGCAAGCGCTCACCAACAGCTACAGCTAAGCCAATACGGCGTTTAATATCTGCTATAGCGTCAGGGGTTTCTGGTGGGGCTGGCTCTTCATACCACATGCAGTTAATAGCTGCCTCTTTTATAGCTAGCGCCATTTCAATAGAGGTAGGTGCGTTAAGCATAGCGTGCGTTTCAATGGCCAGTTGAATGTTTGGGCCCACAGCCTCTTGCACGGCTTTGGTAATGCTAATGGCACGCTCTTTTTGTTCACTTGAAAGTGCCAAATCAGGCGCTAAGTGATCACCATAAAGGTAACTAACATGTGCAAACGGGTCAAACTTTAAAGCCGTAAAACCTGCTTCAAGCACAGCTTTGGCTTGCTCTGCATAAGACGCTGCTGAGTGATCCCCTTTAGTAAACCAGTAATTAGCATAAAGCTTAAGTTTGTCACGGTATTTACCCCCCAAAAGCTGATAAATAGGAACCCCTAGGGTTTTCCCCTGAATATCCCAAAGAGCCATATCAATAGCACTAATGGCACTCATGACAGGCCCCGCCTGACCTAACCAATTTAAATCTTTATAAAGTTTAGTCCAGATAAAATCAATCTGCCTAGCATCTAGACCCAAAATACGCTCACCCGCATGCTGACACGCAGCCTCAATAAGCGGTGACCCCGGCCAATTGGTAGCCTCACCCCAACCATGAACCCCCGTATCTGTCTCAAGCTTAAGAAGCGTCCAATTATACTTAATACCCTCAACCAAAAAAGGCGTAACTCGAGTTATTTTCATGTGCCACCTATCAATCTTAATGTATGCCTAAAATAATATCACTTGATACGCTTGTTAGCTAAGGACGCTTTAAGGATTAGCAGTTCCAGTTTCACACCAGAAAGTGACTTAGCTTTGATTTTATGATTTAAGATCACCCTGATAATCGCTAGACTGACTTGCATCATGCAAATGATTTTAAATGGAAGCTTCAGTGCGGTTTTCATTAACCTACGGTGCTATTATGAGACTTAGTGGATAGACCCCCTAAAAAACGTAAAAACAGCCGACACTTCTGGAACCTGCTAGCAGGACCCTTAATCATAGTGGCCTTCACAGGGATACTCTTTTTAGGGGTTGACCAACTATGCGTCAACGACGCAAACACCCGCCTACCCTACTACCCTAATAGCACTAGGGTTTCAGCAACTTATAACGGCTTACGTATTCGCGGTATAGGCAACGGCCTTGAAGTACGCAACACAAGGGATGATCTAACTTTAGTTGAAGACTGGTACAAAGAAAAAACCATTGAACTCCTCAACGCAAACAGTACTAGAGGCGTAAATAATTTAAGTAATTGGTTTGAAGAAAATGAAGAAGGCGAAGGGCTAGACCTTTTCTATCTTAGCCAGTGTGTTCTTTAAGCCTCTTTAAGACCTGCACAAGCAAATGCACCTGAATTGAAACCTAAAGTAAACAATTATGGGTAAAATAAAGATACAGGTGACTATATGAATATTCTAATAACAGGCGGCATAGGCCGAGTAGGCACAGCCATAAGCAAACGACTCATAAAAAACGGCTACGGTGTTCGCGTACTCTCCCTAGAAGAAAACTCGAGTTTAGATGTTGATTATGTGCAGTGCGACATTATGAACATAGCTGACTTAAGCAAGCATATGACTGGTTTTGACGCTATTATTCACTTAGCGGCCATCCCTAGCCCTGTTAGCACAACAGGTGAAAAAGTATTCGAAACAAATGTGGCAGGTACTTTTAATGTTTATGAGGCCGCAGCTAAGCTAGGCATAAAACGCATTGTTCAGGCTAGCTCCATAAATGCTTTAGGTTGCTTCTGGGGAAACATGGAGCATGAGCCCCAGTACTTACCCATGGATGAAAAGCATCCTTTGCACACAACCGACCCTTATTCTTTCTCAAAAGAAATGGTTGAAAACATAGCAGCTTACTACTGGCGTCGTACAGGCATTACAAGCCTCTCTTATCGACTACCAGCTGTCTGGAACAAGGCACACCCCGAATCAGAACATTACCAAAAATCTCGTGAGCAAAGCTACGCTGCACTAGATGACTTTGCTTCACAAAGCAGCGCAACGCAGCAAGAACGCCTAAACGCCCTAAGAGAAGCCTGCGCTAAGTACCGCGCTAACTACGGTTTTGAGTACCCTAATTTCAAGCACTTTAAAGATGAAGATTACTCAACAGACCCACTCTGGTCAGACTACTTAACAGGCAGACTAAACTACTGGGCTTTTATAACCGAAGATGACTCCGCGCTAGCCTTCGAAAAAGGCGTAACTGCCACCTTTACAGGTAGCCACCCACTCTTTATAAACTACTATAAAAACTGGCTAAACTACGACAGTCAAAGGCTGGTAAAACTATTCTTTCCCACCCTAAAAAGCCAGCATAAACCCCTTAAAAATAGCGACACACTCGTAAGCCTAGACAAAGCTCGAGCGCTCATTGGTTTTAAACCTGAATTTGAGTTTTAACCTACTCCTTGATGCATTTTGTAAACATCGTCATGATAAAAGTCAGACTGACTTTTATCATGACAATCTGAGATCGTAAAAGTAAAGCTATTTCACTTTATGACATTAGTCGTGGAACTGCTTATCATTCGATCTTGCCGTACACCTTCTAAGGATTCCGATCTGAAGGTATTAGCTCCCAGTAACTTAGCTCATCACTTTTGCCCAAGGTCAAATCTGTTTGTAGATAAAACCCTGAGTTAGCTTCTAGTAATTGCACTTGATTCTCAGCAGCACCAACAATGAGCCATTTAGATTCAATATTAGCCTGAATATTCAAGCCAATATTGCTCTCTTCACTTATCACCGCACAGTAACCCTCATCATCACGAATCTGCCATTGACTTGCTTTATTTGCATCATCACCAAGAGCTAAAATGCTGGCTTCCGAAACACTCAAGTAATAACCCTCAGGACTGACAATTTTAAACTTACCTGTCTGCAGGCACATAGCCTTGCCTACCAAATAAACATCAGCACTGGGGAACATTTGGTTTGTAGCTTCGGTAATTAGAAAATGGGCAGGCTCTTTATACCCATCAATCACCGTTAGCTTAGCTACACGTTTATTATCGGATAGCGAAAAACTATGATCAAAATTCCAAGTTTTTCCAGCATTTTCTGTGCTGTAAGCTAAAATATCTCCACGACCTGCATAAAACGTGAAATTGTCTGAACCTGTTTTTTCCATATCCAAGATAAAACCTTCAGTAGGTATATCACTGTATACCCAGCTTCTCCCTGTCCACGTAGCCGAACGCTTCGTACTACCCTCTTTGTCATTCAGCTCATAAATAACAATAGGATTAGCTCTATCTGTATAGTGAACTAACTGAATGTAACTAACCGCGTGAGGTATTTCTCTATTTAGAGGTCCCGTATCTTCTACCAAACAATCTGCTATCTCTTTGGCATCTAGGCTTTCACCCATATCTTTACCACCCGCACAGTAAAAATGCTTATTACTCGGGCGAAAATAAGCGTAGTAAACATCTTTATGATAACGGTCATGCCTAGGCCCCTCCGGACCACCACCTGCCAAAGTCCAAGTCAAATGAATACGCTCATGAGAAAGCCCCATACGGGGTTGATAGCGGGCTTGACCCATATAAATCTCATCAAGATTGTCCCTTCTATCCCAAGAACCAAGCGCAATCCTTTCACCTGTTATTTCCTGAGAGCTCTTCCAAGTCTTACCGTTATCTGTACTCAAAATGTACTGCATAGGGCGATCATCCAAATCAAGTTCAGAATCTATAAAAAAAGAAGACTCACGAAAAAAAACATAAATATCACCCTGCTTAGTTTTTAACGGAATAGGGTAAGCAGCAGTAAAGCCTTCAGAAAGAACCCTATCTGTCCAAGTACCTAGACTATGCGCTTCATTTGAACGCGCCAAACGCAGCTCACTACTATGCTCAGCATAAAATAAGAGCAAATGACCATCATCAGCTTGAATCAAGAGTGGATAATTATGACTATCCGCACCTTCAAAATATTGACTTCTCGTAACCTGACCCACCAATTTTGGTACTGTCCAAGTAGCACTAGCATGGTCAAACGCTTGAACATATGAATTAGAATTTGCACCTAACCAAGCAACAAACGTCTTATTGACCACCTCATCATAAAAACCTCCTGCAACAGGACGCTTTAAGGTTCTAATACCCTTTTGATTTGCTAACGTATAAATAGCTTTACTCTCACTAAAAAAAGGCGCAAAATGCTGCCCCGTGGCAGGAAGACAAGCGTTAAGAAATAAACCCAAAAAAAAGCAAGCAACAAACTTACGAGAAAAAGCCATAACCACTAAGCTAGGTTTCTTTATAGTAAAAGTCAAGCGCAACAACCCCAATTCAAAGACGAAGCTTTTCATAAAAACCCTCAAAAGTTTAAATGCAATCAAAAACTGTCAAAACTCGAGCTTCGTAAAATACCTCTCTTAGCATCATTTTTAACTATTAAAAAGCTTACAGTTTCTTTTACTCATAAACGCAGTTTGACTTTTCTTATTGAACTACTCTATAAGTTTAGGCTAAAACAGATCTAGCTTAGCTTATCTAAACCTTAAAGATAGTGAATTAGAACCTAAGAAAGAAGACTTAATGGTAAACACTGCAGAAAGAACAACTCCATCAAAACAACAGGCTTCTGCTGAAACACCAAACACTCGAGTGCTTTTTTTACTGCCTGTAGTTACTCATGTTCGTTACCGCAAGCGTATGGAAGCTTTAACTACTCTTAATTTAGATATTGAAGTTTTGGCCTTTGAACGCCCTTATTATCCGGGGAAGCCAAAAATTAACTATATTTCTTTAGGTAGTATTAGTCACAATAATTACTTAAAAAGAATTTTACCTTTTCTTAAAGCTTTACCTAAGATCTGGCGGCATGCCCGAAAAACAGATGTGGTTTATTGTTTTGGCTTAGACATGCTTCTGCTAGCTTGGCTTGTGAAGATGCTTTTAGGCAAACCCGTGACTTTGCTGTATGAAGTAGGAGATATAAGGGAAGTACTTTTAGGTACTAAGTTAAAGTCAAAGCTAGCTCGAGCGCTTGAAACTTTTTTAGTAAAGCGTATTGACCGGCTCATACTGACCTCTGAAGCTTACTATGAGCATTTTTACAAAGGCATTTTGAAGCTATCAGTAGCTTATCAGGTAATTGAAAATAAACTCGAGCTTGGGTTTATTGAAAAACAAGCCTTATTACCTCCTAGCTATCGCTTGGGTTATTTTGGGGTTTTACGCTGCCCACGCTCATGGGAAATTATGAACCAACTAGCAAAAGGAGGCATGTCTATTTATATAAGAGGTTTCCCTAGATCACCTTTAACCCTTAATGAAGATAACTTAAGTAGCGCTGCAGATAATCAAGAGAACTTAAGCTATGGTGGTACTTACCTTGCACCTGATGAGTTAACGAGTATTTATGAACAAGTTGAACTTGTCTGGGCCTGCTACCCTTTTGAAGAAAATCGTCCTGTTGCTAACTGGAAATGGGCAAGAACCAATCGTTTTTACGAATCCTGTTTTTTTAAGAAAGCCATGATTTGTCAGGCAGGTACCGAAGACGCTCGAGTTGTCGAAGCGCTTAATATTGGTTTGGCTGTTGACCTCTCAAAGCCTGAAGAGGTCATTAAAACACTACAGACTATTAGCCCTGAACAAATAAGAATCTGGACTGAGAACTTAGAGAACTTACCTGAAAGCATTTATATGTACAGTGATGAGCATGAGGTTTTAGCAGATTTTCTTACACAGACCCAAACGACAGCACTTGCAAAGCCATGACTTTCTTTTTAAACAACAAGCGTAGCATTTTGGGTCTACTAAATATGCAAAGTCAAATAATCTTAGCGAAAAGGCAGCAAATGAATATATTTACGACCTATAAATATTTTTTGAATAACGGTAAATCTTCAATTCTTATCCTTACAGTAGGGGACTCTTTATGGCTCTAATTACTCCAGACGCAGTATCTATTACTCGTATTTGTATTTTTCCTGAACTTCTCATGAGTGGTATAGGGCGTTACGCTATTAATTTAAGTAAAGCATTAATGGCTGAAGGCATTCAGGTTGATATGTTTTTAACCAAAAGCGAAGGTCTGCTCATGGAGCAACTACCCAAAGAGGTCAGGCTTTTTATTGGTAAAGGTAGTACAAAAAAAAGCCTAAGGAAATTTTATGCCTATTTACGTAATGAAAAACCTGATGCTCTAATTACTGCGCATAACCACGTTAATATAAGCAGCATCTGGATCAAAAAATTAGCCTTTGTACCTACTAAGATCATGATTACCCTACACACAGCTATGAGCAAGGACGATCACTCACTCGAGCCTCGAAAGAAACGTATCATCAAAGAACTATGTCGCTTTAGCTACCCTTTTGCAGACCATATTGTAGCGGTTTCGCAAGCTGTTGCTAATGACACAGCCAAACACTTAAATTTGGATAATAAAAAAATCGCGGTTGCCTATAATCCTGTTTTTAGTTTAGATATGCTAAGTCGCGCTGAGCAAGAAGTGCAGCATCCCTTTTTCATGCAATCTGCCCCTGTCTTTATTTCAGTAGGTCGTTTAACGGAACAAAAAGACTATTTCACTTTACTTCGTGCTTTTGCCCTTGTACGCAAGCAGCAAGAGGCGAAGCTACTCATTTTAGGTGAAGGTGAAGACCGCGAGGGTTTAGAAGCCTTAAGTAAAGAGCTAAACATAGAAGAGGATGTCAGCCTACCTGGTTTTCTTGATAATCCTTATGCTTACTTAAAGCGTTCAGATGTTTTTGTATCCTCATCTGGCTGGGAGGGTTTACCTACTGTAGTTATAGAAGCCCTTGCTTTAGCTAAGCCTGTTGTTGCTACAGACTGTCCAGGGGGTACTGCTGAAATTTTAGAGAATGGCAAATACGGACACTTAGTAGCCGTTGCTAATGCTACAGACTTAGCTCAAGCCATGCACAAAAGCCTAAGCAGCAACTGGAATGCTGAGACTTTACAGCAACGCGCCCAAGTATTTTCACTTGAAGCTTCTGCTAAACGCTACCTTGAACTTTTGAAGATTAAACCTACTCCTACGCAGTAGGTTTTATTGGCTTTGAACCTGAATTTGACTTTTAGTTTATGCTTGCTGATGTTTTTTGATTTAAGCAACTAAATTTTTGCTAAAAAACGTTTCATTGAGCAAAATATTGGCCTTATTTGCCAAGAGGGCATTTTGACAAATATAGATAAAGATAATCCTACTAAAGTGCGTAATCATGGTGAGCGTCGAACCATTAATTTTCAGAATGGTATTAAGCTTGTTTATAAGAAAGAGCTTGATGAGGCTGATGGCAAGATTGATGGTTTTTTCTTTACTAATGCTAAGGGCGCAGCGTTAGCTCAAGAGGATGAAGAGGGTGCTTTAAGGCAGTACATTAAGCCAGGCTTGAATATTGCTGGGCCTAGTGGCTTTCATGGAACGCAAGATTCATGGCGGGCTATATATGAAAAGGATAATCACAAGATTCCAGGACTCGAGCTTGAGGATGGTTTGGCTGCACTTAATTAGGACTTAAAGACGTTGCTGCTTCAACGAATCAAAACAAAGCGCCTTCTCAACTGAAATGCGCTTTGTTTTTAGTTTGCTTTATCTTTAGGATTAGAACTTATGTACAACTTTAGTGTGATGCTTCCTATTAGTTATGGCTTTAAACTATTAACATGACTAAGATGAATTCAAATAACAACATTTTATCCAGAGTAACTGGATTTATAAAAGATTTGCTTAGTAAAGGTAGTGTCAGAAAACTCGAGCTTCGTAAGCCTGATGGTACTAGGGTGTTTAGTATTGGTGTGACTTGGGCTGTGGTGATTGCTTTGGCTGCGTTTCTTACAAATACGCTTTTTATTATTGCGATTGCTTCGGTAGTATTAATAGTTATGAAGTATCAGATTGCAGTCGTTAAAGAAGTTTAAGTTTTTTGTTTTTACGCTTAGCTATATTTGCCAAGTAACTGACTTTGTCGCTCTATAGCTTCTTTAAACTCGAGCTTGAGTCTTGCTATCAGGTCTGCTGCGGGTTTGCTGTCGTGTATGTTCGTTACGCCTTGACCTGCTGACCAGACGGTTTTCCATGCTTTAGCTTCTGCTTGAGCTGCGTCTAGTTCTTTTCCAAAATCTATTTTGGCTTTGCCTTCCCAGAGTTCTTTGGTTATGCCCATGGCTTCTAAGCTGGGTTTTAAGAAGTTGGCATTTACGCCTGATACCGCTGCGGTGTAAACCACATCGCTTATGCCACTATTTATAATCATGCTTTTGTAGTCATCTTGCGCTTTGCTTTCGGTAGTGTTTATGAAGCGTGTGCCCATGTAGGCAAAGTCTGCACCCATTTGCATAGCGCTAGCTATGTCTTGACCTGTGCTCATAGCACCTGAAAGTAAGATGTAGCCGTCAAAGAAGCTTTTTACTTCGTTTATAAAGGCCATGGGGTTTAGGGTTCCTGCGTGTCCGCCTGCGCCTGCACTTACACAAATAAGCCCATCTACACCTGCTTCGGCTGCTTTTTCGGCGTGGCGTCTGTTTATAACATCATGAAAAACGAGTCCCCCATAACTGTGTACCGCTTTAACAAGGTCTGGTACGGCACCTAGCGAGGTAATGATGATGGGTACTTGTTCTTCTACACAAATTTTTAAGTCTGCCTCTAAACGAGGGTTTGTATGGTGAACAATGAGGTTTACCCCGTAAGGGGTTTCGGTATTGCTTTCCGCTAGTGTTGTTTTGATTTCTTTAAGCCAGTCTCTAAAGCCTTCGCTCGTGCGTTGATTAAGCGCAGGGAAAGTACCAACCACGCCATTTTTGCAGCATTCAGTGACAAGTTGTGGGCCAGAAATCAGAAACATGGGTGCTGCAACAACCGGTAGGCTAAGACTCGAGTTTAGTTGGTTTTTTGCGTTCATGGTTTTATTGTAACGCTTGTTTGTGGCTTTTTTTAGGCTGTGTTCTTCTTTTTGGGTTTGTAGGGTTCATTTTGTTTTTTGCCTAGCTTTAGTAGCTTTTTTGGGTTTTTTCTTTTTAAGCTTAAGGCTTTGTTTTTACATTTTTAGTTTGGTGTTTTTGCTTGTTATTTTGTTAGCTTGAGACCTTTCTTTTTTTGGTTTTTTTGTGTTATATTCTTTTGTCTTTAAGTTAATCAAGTTTTAAGCAGCATACATTATGTTGTACCTGTGACCTCTTAAAGTACAATTTGTGAATTTTTCCACTGTGGGTGTTTTTTTGTCATGAAACACTTGACGTGGCACTCAAAAACCTGATAGATTTTCTAAGATACTACATCTTGTACCAAAAGCATATTCATATACAAGATAAATACGGATTCACAAAAGGTGATCCGAGTAGTTACATGGAGGAAGTTGTGGGCGAAGTTATCATTAAAGAAGCAGATTTAACTCTAGAATTTGACGAACATGCCGTTGCAATAGCAAAAAGGCAATACTTCACGCCAGAAGACAAAGATCTCTCAGGCATGTTCAGACGCGTAGCCAAGTGGGTAGCCAAAGGCGAAAAAGAAGAAGCACAAACACACTACGCAAACAGCTTCTACGAGCTCATGGCAACAAAACGCTTCTGCCCCGGTGGCCGCGTACTCGCAGGCGCAGCAACCAACCACGGCAACGTACTCAACTGCTTCGTACAAGACGGCAGCCCCCAACAAGAAGGCAGCAACGAATGGGTTTTAAACTTAGCCACAAAACTAGCCCTCGTAACCAAAGTCGGCGGCGGTAACGGCCTCTGCCTAGACCCCCTACCCTCAAAACGAAGCTTCAGCAGACCCACAGGACAACTCTACCTAACTATCTCAGCAGCCCACCCTGACTACGACAAAGTCAAAAGTGGCACCTACATGGACTTAGTCCACGGCAAATACATAACCAAAGGCTACCGCCACGCCAAATTCATTGAAAGCCAAGACATACCCGACTTACTACCCAGACACAAAGTCGGCGACTCCGTAGAAAAAATCTGGAAAGGTGGCTCAGATGCCATCTACAGACTTCTAAACAACGAAGATGTCGTACTTGACCTAGGTGACTTACGACCCGAAGGCACACCGGTAAAAGGCAGCGGCGGCAACAGTAGCGGCCCCAGCAGCTTCGCTGTAGAAGTCTTCGACAACTTCGCCTACTGGGCAAGCCTAGGCGGCGCAGACTACGCAGGCCCCGTAGCCACCCTACGCTACATATTCGCGCCCACCTTACGCGTCATACGTCAAGGCGGCACCAGACGCGGCGCAGGCATGGCCACCATGAGCATTAGCCACAGTGACATAAAAGACTTCATCACCTCAAAAGACCTAGACCGCGAGCAAGCCGAAGGTGACATATCAACCTTCAACATAAGCGTACTCGTTACTGACGAATTCATGCACAAAAACAGCTCGAGCCGTTCCGGAACCCTACTAGACATTGCTGACCATGCATGGCAAACAGGTGAACCCGGCCTTATATACATAGACCGCATAAATGAACAAAACGCCATGCGCAACGCCTACGGTGACATTAAAAGCACAAACCCTTGCGGCGAAATCCCTCTTTACGCAGGTGAACCCTGCGACCTAGGCGCCATAAACCTAGCAGCTTACGTAAAAACCTCAAATGAAGGCACCAAAGGCTTTGACTGGCCTAACTTCAGAACCGATGTACGCAACTGCATTCGCTTTTTAGATAACGTACTAGAAGTCAACAAATTTGCACTAGAAGACAACCGCCAAATGAGCATGAAACTACGCCGCCTTGGTCTTGGCGTCATGGGCTTAGCCGACGCACTCATTATGATGGGCTACCGCTACGACAGCCCAGAAGGCCGCGCAGCCGTAGAAAAAATGATCTCAGAACTAAGAGACAACGCTACCGTAGCCAGCGAACAACTCGCCCAAGAACGCGGCAGCTTTCCTGGCATAAGCGATAGCGACGTAACAACCCCCCGCCGTAACGTAGCCATGCTAACCGTAGCCCCCACAGGCACAACCAGTATGCTTATGGGCGTAAGCAGCGGTGTTGAACCCGTCTTTGCCCCCTTCGTATACCGCAAAATAGGTGACAGCTACGCCAGCCTCATCCACCCCTTATTCCAAGACCTACTCGACCGC
Organism: uncultured bacterium; assembly: GCA_964634665.1. Classification (GTDB taxonomy): domain Bacteria; phylum Deinococcota; class Deinococci; order Deinococcales; family Trueperaceae; genus JAHEBB01. Next base: position 17,513 of record CAZWJZ010000035.1, read on the forward strand.
CATGCACCCCACCCTGCTTACAGCAAAAATGGCACTTGGGACTGGGATAAAGTCGTCGAGCAAGTACAAAACAACCACGGCAGCGTACAAGGCCTAGACTTCATACCAGATGATGTAAAAGCCGTCTTGGTATGCGCACACGACATAAGCCCACAAGACCACGTACTCATGCAAGGCGCTGTACAAACCAGCTTTGATGCCAGTGGCAAGAAAGTAGCCAACAGCATCTCAAAAACAATTAACATGCCCAACGAAGCAAGCGTAAATGATGTCTATGACGCCTACGCACTCGCCTTCAAAACAGGCTGCAAAGGCATAACCGTATACCGTGACGGCTCAAGGCAATTCCAAGTACTCAGCACCAAAAAAGAAGAAAGCAAAGAAGAAAGCAAACCCGTAGCCGTAGCAGCACCCCTTATAGAAAGCAAAGCAGTTGCAGCAACACACAGCCCAAGCTTCATACCAGGCGAACCCCTCTTTGACCGCCCAACCCGCCTAACAGGCTTCACCGATACCGTAAAACTCATGCTCCCAAACGGCGAAAAACGCGGCTTCTATGTAACCGTAAACAAACAAGACGATTTGCCTACAGAAGTCTTTATTATGAGCGGCAAAGCAGGTGACGAAGCCAACGCAGACTCAGAAGCCCTCGGACGTGTCGTCAGCATAGCCTTACAATACGGCGTACCTGCAGAAGCCATTGTGAACACCCTACGAGGCATAAACGGCGGCATGTACGGCACCTACCAAGGCCGCATGGTAGCCAGCAAAGCCGACCTAATCGCCGTAGCCCTAGAAGCATCTGGCGTAGAAAACATACAAAACAAAAACAAAGGCTGCCCAGACTGCGGCACCCCCCTAAGATTCGAAGAAGGCTGCCAAAAATGCGAAAGCTGCGGCTACAGTAAATGCGGTTAAAGCAATAAGTTACCAAAACAAAGAGAAGCTCGAGTTTAAACACTCGAGCTTCTCTTTGTTTTGTATTTTCTTAGTCGAATTTAAGTTTGGTTTTTAGGTCTTCTACACTGTCAAAGGCTTCTTTAGCGGTGCCGGTCATGCCTATGGTGATGGATTGACCGGGTTTGATTTCTTCATTCCAGCTTAGAGCTTTAAGTGTGACATCATCATTTTTGCTTTTGAAGGATGCACCCCATACGCTTTGGAATTTGGCGTCTTTTGTGAAGCTGATTTCCCAATCTTCAATGGTTTCGTTTGTGTTGTTGGTTAAGCGTATTTCTGCTTCAAAGCCGTATTCTCTGCCGTTGTTGTTGAACCAGTCTTTTACGATTCTGAATTCTACGTCTCCCTTGGTTTCTTCTTCACCGCAACTGTATTTTGCGTTGGCTTTGCTGATTTGTTTGTTGTTTACGGATAGACTTAGTCCTTTTTTTACGTCTGCTGCTCTGAAGCTTGTTTCGCTATTTTCTTTGGCTATTTGGTAGCCTTCTGCGCTCTTATCGTCTGCTTGCCAGTGGAAGGATACGGGGAAGTTATTGGGGTTTTTGACTTGCCATTCGCATGCTCCGACTGATTCTAGGCTTAGGGGTTGTACGCCTAGTTCGATGATTCTTACGCCACCTAGGCCTGCTGCTACGACTAGGGTGCTGCCGTCTAGGGCTATGTGATTGGCTGAGTCGAAGTCTTTTAGGGCGAGTTTGCCTAGGGTGTTTAGGTTTACTTTTTCGAGTACGGGTTGTTCGAAGGTGTGGTCTGCGTAGGCTGCGTAAATGCCGTTGTCTGCGCCTGCTACAAATACGAAGTTGCTATCTGCGGTTATTGCGTTTGTGCTGAAGCCTTCAGCTACGGGTAATTCTGATAGGCGTTCACCTGAGCTTAGGTCTACGAGTACTGCGCCTTGTGAGCCTGTGGCAACAAATGCGGTTGTGCCGAGTAGGGTTACGCTTGATTTTGCTTCGGGTATGTCTAGTCCGTCTAGACTAATTTCTTGCTCTAGGGTCATGTCTTCATTGAAGATGCTTAGTCTGCCGGGTGTGCCTTGTAAAACTGCGGTGTAGCGGCCTTGTTGGTCTACCCAGCGGGCGTCATCTAGTTCTATAAAGCTTGCTTCTTTTAAGCTGGGTATGTCTAAGATGCTTAGGCCAGCGTTATCGCCTGAGGTTACAAGCACGTTGTCTGCTACGGTTACGCTTGTACCCACGTAACCTTTTAGGCCTATAACCTTCATGCCTTTGTTGACACTCAGTTCAACACTGCCATTGCTGTTTAGGGGGAGTACTTGGAGGAGTGCAGTGTAGCTACTGTTTTCATTTTCGGTGGCGAGCACTGCATAGATGGTGTTGTCATGAACGCTAACGGCGTTCACATCTGCTGTTAAGTAAATAAGGCGGGTGCGTAGTTTGGGTTCTTGTTTGTTACTTATGTCAATAACATCTAGACCGCCTAAGTATTGTTGGCCTTTGGTGTTGTAACTCACGACTGCGTAGCCTTCTGTTAGGGCAACTGAGGTTGCTTGGAGTGTCTGGTCTTTATAGATTGGTGAGCTTACGGAGGCTGAGAGGGTGAGTTCTAAGTCTGTGTCAGCTTGAGTTGTTAAGCCATCGATTTCAAAGCCTATGCGCTCGTTCGAATACGTCACGTAACTATCAAGTAAAGAAGCGTCACTTAGTAAGTCGGTGTCAATGAGTTGAGCTTGCTGTTCTGTACTGCAGGCAGTAAGAAAAAGAAAGCTGAGTAGGGTGATGGAATAGAAGAATGCTCTCATAAGGACTTCATTATGAAAGGCTTATATGACAAAAAAATTACATTACAGTAGTATTACAAGAAAGTCATTTTTTACGTCCCTGACAGCATAATTGGATTACAGATTGGTTACAAGAAAGTTATTCTTGTAACCAAATTCTAAAAAAGCTTAGTCGCACAAGGTAGTTCAATCATTAGCTATACTAAGCGTAACCATGCTTAAGTTATTTGGCCAAGCGCAACTTAAACATAATGATGACTGGCTCGAGCCTGCTTTGGGTAAGCCTTTTTGTTTGCTGGCTTATTTGGCTTATATGGGCTCTTGGGTTGCTAGGGAGCAATTATCCTTTTTGTTTTGGCCTGATACCGATGAGGCGAGTTCAAGAAGAAACTTAAGGCAGCTTTTAAGTCGCATTAAGAAGCTCGAGTATGCAACGATTGAGCTTGAGCCTAGTCGGGTGCGTTGGCTTATAGCGACAGATGTGCAGGCGTTTAAAGAGGCAACTGCGCAGCAGGATTGGGCTGAGGCAGTTAAGCTTTATCGGGATGATTTTCTGCTAGGTGTCAGTATTTCTGACAGTGAAGGTTTTGAAACGTGGTTGAGTTTAGAGCGTGAAGCGTTACGCTCGAGTTGGCAGGATAGTTCTTTGCGTTACGCTGAGGTTTTGACCGAGCAGCAAGATTACGCTTTGGCTGCACAGGTTTTGGGGCGGCTTGTTGAGCAGGATGATTTGGCTGAGGATATTGTTAGGGCTTTTTTGCAAACGGCTTATTTGGCTGGGCAAAGAGATACTGCATTAAGTGTGTTTGAGCGCTTTCAGAGGCGCTTAAAAGCTGAGCTTGACCTTGAACCTCTGGCTGAAACTTTGGACCTTGTTGAGCTTATTCGGGCAGCAAAACCTTTATTTCTTGGTCATGTTAAGCCTAAAGAAAGCAAGTCAAGTGTGCCTCTTAGTGTCTTGCGGCCTCCGTCTTTGGTGGGTCGAGCTCATGATTTAGAGATGCTGCTGAGTTTTGACAGTTCTGTTGTTGCTATTGCTGGTGAAGCGGGTGCAGGTAAATCTAGGCTTATGTCTGAAGTCGCAGGTTCTGCCTTGCTTATTCGAAGCCAAGAGGGCTTAGCGCAAATTCCTTTTTTTCCTTTAATTCAACTTATTAGAGAGCAAGTCAAGCAAGGCAAAAAGCTTGATTTGGGTGCTTATAACTATGATTTGGGTGCTTATAACTATGATTTGGTGCGCTTAGTACCTGAGGCTTACCCTGAACTAAATGCTAATTCTGGTGATATAAGCGTTAATCAAGCACGACTGCTAGAAGCCTTATGTCGCTATTTAGAAGCTATGGCTGAACCCAACGCAAGCTTTCACTACCGCTGGGATGACCTGCAATGGGCAGATGAAGCTAGCTTGAGTTTCTTGAGTTACGCAGCTAGCAGCAAGCGCTTGCGTTTTCTTGTGAGTTACCGCAGTCATGAAGTCACACCACAACTCAGCGCAACCCTAACTGCTTTAAACTCGAGTCATGCGTTAAGTAGTCATTCTTTAGTACCCCTAAATGCTACTGCCATGAGGCAACTCTTAGCTGAGCTTATGAATCAGACGCAAGGACCACCTATTTTTGCTGAGTGGTTATGCAAAACCACGGGCGGCAACCCTATGTTTGCTCTTGAAGTTTTAAAATCTTTATTTGAAACAGGTTTACTCAAAGCCAATCAAGAAGGCTGGCACAGCAGTATTGACAGCCTAACCAAAGACTACAGTGAACTAGATGTGCCAAACGCCGTTTCAGACTTAATCGAGCGCCGCATGGCTAACTTATCTGCTGAAGCGCTAAGAATCATTCAGGCAGCAGCTGTCATTAGTTCTGAATTTACTGTAAGCCTCCTAAAGCAAATCACGGGTCTATCTGACTTTGCCATTCTTGATGCTATAGAAACACTCGAGCTTTTAGGCTTAGTGCAGCATAATCAGTTTAGTCATGACTTACTAAGGCAATCTATTTATCAGCAGCTTAGTCTCTCTCGTAAAGAACTCATACATGCTCGAGTGGCTGAATTTAGTGACTTTGAAGCCGTTGTCAAGGCTGAGCATTGGTTAGCAGCAAATCGTAGTGAAGAGGCAGTAGCTGCTTGGCAAGAAGCGTTTCTAGGGTACTGGAAGCAAGGTCTTTTAGAGTCTGCTTTACCTATTTTAGATAGAGCGATTACCCATGCAGAAGACAGTGCTAAAGCTGAGCTTTTATATAGAAAGTTAGAAACCTTGCAGCGTTTAGGTCGTAACAAAGCTGCGCTTGATTTAGCTAAAGACCTTGTTGACCATGAAGATAGTTATATTGCAGCTTCTGCTTTAAATATGAAAGCTATTGTTCTTTTAAGACAGGGAAATGTTGAACAAGCACAGGACTGCGTGAATCGCTGTAAAGACTTAGCTAAAACGGTTGAGAATGATGGTTTTCAGGCAAGCTTTATGCTTACGCAAGTTATTTTGCTGCATGCTTTAGGTGAATTTGAAGAGGTTATCAGCATTTTAGAGACTGAACTTGAAGTCTTGCGTGGCAAAGAAGTTACAGATGACTATGTCAGCATAGTGACTGGCTTAGCAGCAACTTATGATGTTCTAGGTAGACATGACGAAGCTTTGCCTTTGCACTACGAGGCTTTAGTCTTAGCCAAAAAACATGGCTTTCACTACTTTCAGGTAGATGCCGCAGGTAATTTACTTTATTGCCTCATGGATTTAGGCAGAACTGAAGAGGCGTTACCCCTAGCAGAAGAAGCTTTAGCTTTAGGGCCTTTTGAAAATACTTCTACCTTACGAACGACCTTGGCCTCAGCTTACTTAGAGTTAGAGCGCTACACACTAGCAAAAGAACAGTATCAAAACGTTCTGCAAGAGAGTGAGCATAAACAGCTGCACGCTATGGTCTTTGCTCGCCTAGCTGAATGCGAAGTGAAACTAGGTAACCCAGAAGTAGCAGACTTATTAGAAAAAGCTTACGAGATGCTAGAAAAAAATGCTGCCCCTGTATTTAAAACTCGAGTGCTTATTAATACTTTGAATTTTGGGTCTGAAGCGCAAGTTAAACGAATAAGAGCTTTACTAGATGACTTAGATCTAAGCATTTTGCCTGATTACTTAAAAAAAGAACTTAATGAAGCGCTATTATAGCCTTTTGCATTTAAAACGCTTGCATTGTTTTAAATGCCGAACTAGGTGAGTAAAAACGGATAGGCTAAGTCGATGCTATGTTTAACCCGAAATCTGCTATAGCAGATTGATTTAAAGATGATGCAGCTAACGCGTATAACGCTCTTGTAACGCTCTTTTTACTACCTTATTATCATGACAAGATACAGCTCGAGCCATGCAGTTATCATAAGAATTGACTATCAACCTTTAGTGATTAAAATTCAAAATTTACGTTCTGGTGAACAACTCGAGTTTAAAGCTTGGCGTGATTTACTTAGTTATTTAGAAACGCTTAATGAGCTTAAAGGCTTGCGTTAAAGCAA
>CAZWJZ010000036.1:0-23372 GCA_964634665.1 uncultured bacterium
ACAACTCTAGAAACCTAGGGGAGTAGAGATAGACCCATGCTAAAGTCAGGGCTAGTTACCAGTGAAGCGCTAAAATAAAAAGAAGGATAGTTCAAACTATCCCTCTCAAAAAGCTCGAGCTTGGCTTTTACCTGTCTCCACCTAATAGGCCCCCAAGTAGATCCCCACCTATACCAGCTACACCTTTTGATTCACCTTTATTTTGAAGGGTGGCAGCCGCCATACGATCAGCCAATCGAGAAAACGCTAAGCTCTGCAAGTAAACGGTTCCTGGGCCACGCAGAATTGCTAAGAAGATACCTTCACCTCCGAAAAGCGCATTGCGAACACCTTTCATCATTTGAATATCATAATCAACACTTGGTGTCATACCAACAAGGCAACCTGTATCAACTCGCCAAGTTTCACCCGCATTTAGCTCTTTTTTAATGATGGTTCCACCCGCATGAATAAAAGCTCGACCATCACCTTTTAAGCGCTGCAAAATAAAGCCTTCATCACCAAAAAAGCCTGCACCTAGACGTTTGGTAAAGGCAATATCAATATCAATATCAATCCCTTTAGCTGCACATAAAAAGGAATCTTTTTGACAGATAAATTCTCCCCCAATTTCACCTAACTCTAAAGGAATAATTTTACCCGGATAAGGCGCAGCAAAAGCAACATGGCCTTTACCGTTGCCCGTATGTTTAAAATTAGTAATAAAGAAACTCTCCCCCATGAGTGCTCGTTTTAACCCCCCAAACAAAGCTTTACCCAAACCTGCACCGTCACCCTAAATTAGTATCCATTTCAATACCTGGGCCCATGTACATCATGGTGCCAGCTTCGGCACGCACACTCTCGTTAGGGTCAAGTTCAATCTCAACCATTTGCATATCATCACCAGTAATTTTGTAATCAATAAGATCTGCAGGCATTGCGCATCCTCCTAAATAAAAAGTTTCTTCATAGTAGCTAAAACTCAGGCAGTTTGTCGGCAAAACTTTTCATTTCAGGATACTCGAGCCTTGCCAGTGATTTGCTAATTCGGTTTAGTGGGTACAAAAGAAAGGCATAAAATAGTAGGCAGACTATGAATAGTTCTAGACCGCGGCCCTGAGCAGTATCTGTTGCGTATTGGCTACTTATAACCAAGGCAAAGAAGTCGAGCATGGTGACAAAAAAAACTAGGGTGCTTGCTTTAATGCAGTGTGTTAGTAGTTGGCTCCAGTATGGCCTGAATGCTTTGTGGAGATAATTGATTACTAAGTTAAGTTCACTCTTTTCTTTCGGGTAGCTTGCAAGCACTTCTAAGAGTAGTGCTGCCACCTTGGTTGAGGCGAGGAAAATGAGTGCTAATTGGGCGCGCACAATGGGAGGCAGATCAAAGCCTAATAAAATAGGTGATAGAAGTAAATGAAAAGCCGCAAACCAAGCCACCATAGGTACAGCATTCACCATAAAAACTAACACCTTTATAGCTTTAGCAAACCAAGAAAAAGGACCAAATTGAGCAAAAACGAATATTAAAGCTAAAGGAAAGGCGAACAAGGCAGCCGAACAACTAAGATAGATTGTTAATAAGACACCACCCCAGTCACGAGGATTCACAAATCTAAACCAACTACCAGCATTAAAGCCAAAGCCTAATAAAACACAACTTGCCAAAACCCAAAACCCAAAGGCAAACCAAAGAATATGTTTCTGCACAAAGCTTCGAAACCAAATAGCCAGGCAAAAGCTACTCACCGCACTCGAGCTTAGCAAAACCCAGTACCAGCGAACTAAAGGTAAACTGTACAGGGAAATAATAGTTATCATGGCAACTAAGGCCGCAAACCCAAAGAATACTTCTCGTACTATTTTAAAAACACCATCACAAATGCCAGCCACCAAAGCAAAGAAAAAAATCAGGAAGGAAAAAGCAAGAAAGGGTCGCCCCAGTAGCTCACTTGGGTAGTTATAAACAGCCAAGAACCGTAAATTATCAAGCACTCGAGTCCATTGTGCTTGATTAAAAACATAGTTTATGGATGCGTAACTTAAGCTTATGCAAAGTAACAAAAAGAAAGCAAAAAGCAGGCTTGTCCAGGCTGACTTAAAGATTTCTTTTTTAAACCATTTTTCTAAGTCAATTGCTTGCAAACACGTTCTCTTTACTTTATCAATGGATTATTTTTATTCAGGCTGACTATTTAACTGCTTAGTGTGAATTTGCAACTACTTAAAATATTTTTATTCAATCATCTTGTCTTAGATTTTAAGCACTACCCTGATACTCATATATAAAAATCTCAAGGATTTTTATATAAAGATGCGAATTTGCTTTAATAAGCAAATTCGCATCTATTAGTCATGAAACTCTTAAAGAATTTTAGAAAGAAAATCTTTGGTTCTTTCTTCTTGCGGATTGGTAAAGAAATGCTCAGGTGAGCCTACTTCTACAATTTCCCCTGCGTCCATCAAAATAACCCTATCACCCACTTCACGAGCAAAACCCATTTCGTGCGTAACCACAACCATGGTCATACCTTCTTTCGCGAGATTAACCATAACTTCAAGCACTTCACCAATCACTTCAGGGTCAAGCGCACTGGTAGGCTCATCAAACAACATAACTTTTGGCCCCATCGTCAAAGCTCGAGCTATCGCTACACGTTGCTGCTGACCACCTGAAAGTTGCCCTGGGAATTTGTGTGCTTGTTCAGGTATCTTTACTTTTTCCAGGTAATACATGGCTTTTTCTTCTGCTTCTGACTTTTTCATACCACGAACACGAATGGGTGCTAAGGTAATGTTATCCATGACTGTTAAATGAGGAAACAAGTTAAAGCTTTGAAATACCATACCTGTCTCACGACGAACCGCATCAATATTTCTAATATCATCAGTAAGATGAGTACCATCGACTACAATTTTGCCTTCTTGATGTTCTTCTAAGCGATTTAAGCAGCGAATTAAAGTAGATTTCCCTGACCCAGATGGGCCAATTACAACTACAACTTCACCTTTGTTAACCGAGGCATTTATATTTTTTAAAACATGAAACTCGCCGTACCATTTGTTGAGTCCATCAATGGTAATTATTTTTTCGCCACCCTCAGGGGCAAATGCTGTCACTAGACCTTTTGGATATTCTGCCATGCGTTTACCTCGTTCCTAATCCTAATTGTTTTTCTAATTGACGACTTGCTACACTCATTCGGTAACAAAAGAACCAGTACAAGACTGAACCATAAATAAAAAGTTCTTTAAGAATACCACCAGTTACCTGTGTTGCTTCTGGTTGGGTAGAAATAAGCAAAATGGTGTTAAACAAATCTGCCAGTCCTACCACCAAAACAAGACTCGTATCTTTAAACAAACCAATAAACAAACCAACAATTGCTGGAATGACTGCCCTTAAGGCTTGTGGCAAAATGATAATTCTGGTCGTATCCCACGGTGTTAAGCCTAGAGCATGCGCAGCTTCACCTTGTCCTTTTGGTAATGCCTGCAGACCCCCTCGAACATTTTCGGCCATATAAGCAGCAGCAAAAAGAATAATGGCAACTTGCGCTCTAACTATCCCTGCTGGTGTACTATTGATCATTAAGGGTAGCAAGATAGAGGCCATAAACAACCACGTAATAAGCGGAGCACCACGAATAAGCTCGATATAGGCAGTACATACTACCTTAACAACTGGAAGTTTACTTTCACGCCCAAGTGCTAAAGCAATACCTAGGGGAAAACAAACAACAATGCCTGTAATGGCAAGAAAGAACGATAACAACATACCGCCCCATAAATTATAATCAACAGTCCTCAGTGGATTTCCTTCTGAGCTTCCGAAGCCAGCTAAAAGGAAAGTACATAAGAACCATAGTAATACCCATGCAATTGATAATCGTTTGGCTATCTGGGGCATAGCTTGCCCTAAAAAGAAACCACCTGCACCTAGCAGGGCTGCTAAAACCCAATAAACGCGCACAGATTCCCAGTTAAACAAAGCAACAACTGCAATGACAGCGATCAGACCAATAATCCAGTAATAAGCTCCTCTTATGATTTTGCCAGTACCTTCATTTGAAACGCCTGCCGAAACACCAAATAAGGTCATTACAGCAATAACGGTTGTCATGGGTCGCCATAGAAGTTCAGCAGGGTACCTAAAGACTGCCAGCAGTCTTTGATTGTTCCAAATGATCTGCCAGTCAGACTCAGTGATTAGCCAATTAAACAAGTTAAAAATAGCGTAGAAAATAATGGCTAAAGAAATAACAGAAATAATGCTATTGGCAATACCATTAAAAACGTTTTGTCTTAACCAAACTCCAAAACCTGAGGTTGGTTGCGGAGAAGGCAATGCGGGTTGGGGTCTAAAAGCCATATTAACGCTCCACCAGTTTTACACGATTATTAAAGATGTTTAATATCAGCGAGAAGGTCAAACTAATCAATAGGTAGCCTATAATCAATATCACAATGACAGGTACACTCGCGCCTGATTGCCCCATGACTATTTCACTTACTTTTGCAAATTCAGGATAAGCCGCTAAGAAGCCTAAAGAGCTGTTTTTAGTCAGGTTAAGAAATTGGCTAATCATTGGCGGAATAATAATGCGCATGGCTTGTGGAAAAACCACTAAGCGGAAGGTTTGAGAGCCACTCAGGCCAATAGCTTGAGCAGCCTCACGTTGTCCTTTTGGTACAGATAAAATGCCACCACGTACGATTTCTGCAATAAAAGTTGCCGTATAAAAAACCAATGCTAGAAGCAGCGCCATATAGGCATTTGATAAACTGTTTCCCCCAACAATCAAGGTTCTTTCGGTTGGAAAGCTTGGTCGACTCCAAGAAAAAAGAGAAGCAGGTAAAATCTCTACTTGTGTATTTTTGTTGTCACCTTCAAAAGGAGGAAAAGTAATCTCACCATAGTGATCGGTTACCAAATGACGCCTAAAGTCAGTTAAGGTTAATATGACTCTATAGTCTGCTCCTTCATAACCGTCAGCTTCATTAACACCAGCATCAACTTCTGCTGTTGTTCTTCTATCTTCTCCAAAATCAAGCTGTCCATTCCCATTTCGATCTTGATAAATACGACCAATACTAGGGAATTTGTCAAAATGGAAAGATAAGCCTTCTGCTTCAGCAATCTCAGGGTTCTCAAAGGCAACAGTTGCTGTACTAAATTCGTGGGCCCTTAATCTTGGAAAGCGAAAACTACTTAGAACGGTTTGACCAGATTCTCTTCGCTTATCAGGTATCACGTCAAGCTGACCTTCATCCAGAGTAACCATGAGAGGAATCCCACGAACCGTTTCATCTGCACGACTACTAAATTCACCATTGCCATCTGAATCAAAGTAAGCAGTAAGTCTTGTACTTCCCCTTCGTTCATTAACTTCCAACAATAATCCATCAGGATGGCTAGACATCGCATTACCAACAAAATAACCAGCAAGGCTAACTACAGCAAAGGCAATGAGTGCAGGAGGCCACGGGTTTCCCGGTCGCTCAGAGGCAATAATTTGCTTACGACGAACATAAAATACAGTACAGCCAAGAATGATTGCGCCAAGCAACCAAGGTAGCCACAACCATGTATTGGAATTGTAATAGGGCCACGGAATGGCAAAACCAGTACTGTTATTTAAAAAAGCCTGACCTATACTTATGCCATTAACCCCGATAGGTAAGCTAGGAATAAGAAGCACAGTAAACCAAAAGAAAATTTGAATTGCTAGTGGGATATTTCGGACAGATTCAATATAAATACTTGCAATTTGTCTTAAAACCCAATTGTTTGATAGTCGCATCAATGCTGTTGCTATACCTAAAAGAGTAGCAAGCACAACACCTAGTAATGACACTTTAAGGGTATTTAGAAAGCCAACAAAAATAACCCGACCGTAACTTTGGTCAATTTCATAAGGAATAGGTGACTCTGAAAGTGGAATGCCCGAGCGAGAACTTAACCAGCCAAATCCTAAAGGGATATTTAAATCACCAGCGCCCCGTCGTACATTATTAACAATAAAAGCAATACCCAATAAAATTAAAATGAGAAAAATAATTTGGGCGATTATACCTATAACCTTTACATTCCTATAAAACGGAATACTCTCGCCAGCATCATTACTCGACTTATTAATCGACATTGACATACAGCCCGAACCTCCTTAATTTATGACCCTATTTTAACGTGACTGATGCTAGTATAACCTAGCATCCTCATTTACCATTTCACAAGCAATCAAAAAATGTAACTCGAAGCTTGTCCTATCAACCCTCTATTAAAATATATCTCAAAGTAGTAAATTATTTTTAAACATAACTGCTGCTAAGAAAGACTTAAGCAGCTAATCAAAATATAAGCAAAAAGGGCGGTATTGCGACCGCCCTAAAATCCATATGATCTATATTAACGAATGGGTGGAGCGTAGTGAATGCCACCGTCTAAATAACTCGAGTTTAGCCCTCTAGGAATGTAAGTTAGGGTTTCTGGTCCTAAGTTACGATCGTAGATTTCTGCGTAGTTACCAACTTGCTCAATAACGTTCAAGAAGGCGTCACCAGAAAGTCCGATTTGTTCGACATTTTCTGGGTTTGCACCTAGTAAACGCTGGATATTAGGGTCTTCAGATGAAGCTAGTAGTTCTAGCGCGTTGTCTGAAGTAACACCAAGCTCTTCGCCTAAAAAGGTTGCAAACACAGTCCATTTAACAACATCAAACCATTGATCGTCGCCATGGCGAACAGCTGGACCTAGAGGCTCTTTAGAGATTTTCTCTGCAAGAATGTTGTGCTCACTAGGGTTAGCTAGCGTTGTTCTTTGAGCAACAAGAGCTGAACTATCTGTAGTCCAAGCATCACATGCACCTGATTCGTAGTTTTCGCGAACTTGATCTGAGTTAGCTAGTAGTAAAGGTGTGTAATCAAGATCGTTAGCTGCCATCACATCTGCAAGGTTAAGTTCAGTTGTTGTACCTGACTGTACACACACAGTAGTTCCGTCTAAATCAAGAACCGTTTCGATACCTGAGTTAGCACGAACCATAAAACCTTGACCATCATAAAATGTTGTTGGTGCAAAGTTTAGACCTAAAGCTGTGTCACGACTACTTGTCCAAGTGGTAACACGACTTAGCATGTCGACTTCGCCAGTTTGAAGTGCAGGGAAACGCTCTTGTGCAGAGAGAAGTCTGTACTCAACAGCTTCGCTGTCACCAAGAACAGCAGCAGCTACTGCACGGCAAAAATCTACATCAATGCCACCGTAGCTACCATCTTCATTTACATATTCAAAACCTGGAACGTTGGTACTTGCAATACCACAACGTAGCGTGCCTCTAGCTTGGACTTCAGCCAGAGTTTGTGCGAAAGATGTACCAGTAACGCATATTGCTAGTACAATCAATAGAGAAATAAGCTTACGCATATTCACCTCTTCCTATAAATTTGGGATCATTCATTACCCGAGCACATCCTACCGTTTTGGTATGCTAGTTGTAAAGGTAAAATGTACGCTTCTTAAGGTTTACTTAAGTTCCTGAGACAAAAACTTACTTATTTCCTTGGCTGATGTACATAAAAAAAGACCACGGTTCATAAAATAAATGACACTCTAACTAAAACTAGAGACGTACAAACAACAACTGCTTGCAACAAGAGATCACTTATTAGATTTTGAAACTATTTCCTTACTTTTGAGCATTCTAAGTGTATCATTTACCAGGCCGTCTAATCAAATGGAGGCGGATAATGCAAACCTCCCTTTAAATAAAGTTCATTCATAGCCCGAGGCAAGTGAAAGCTAGCATCTGAGCCCAAATGCCGCTCATAAAGCTCACCATAATTCCCAACTTGTTTAATCATGGTTAAAAAAGCATCCCCTGAAATACCCAAGTGTTCATCTAAGCCAGAAGCGCTCTGCAAAAACCTAACAATTCTTGGATTTTCAGTTTCACTAAATTTATCTTCAACCGTGGCACTAGACAGTTGCCACTCCTCAGCTTGCATAAGCGCATAAACCGTCCAAGTAACAATATCCAACCAAACATCATCATCATGTTGAACCGCTGGTGCAAAAGGAAGTTTCTCAAAATAAAAAACGGTAGGCGCAAAATTAATATCATAGGTCAAATCATTACTAACACTAAAATCAGTATTACCCACTAATAAATCAACATTACCCACACTAAGTTGCGCAAACGCCTCAATTTCTAAAACAGGCACGTACAAAACCTTGCCTGAGTCCCCCAAAGTTGTAGCGGCTACAGCTTGGCAAATACCAGCATGAAAACCTAAAACACCCCCATCACTTTCTTTGATAAGATCGCCATACAGCAAGCCACTAACACCACAAATAAGCTCTTGTCTTTCACGAACCCGCTCAAGCGTAGATTGCCCTGAAGCCAATGAAAAAACAACTAACAAAAAAAGTAAGTTCATAAATCTAAATGACATAATAGACCTGCTTAACAGTTGAGCTCGAGCTTTAATTTGTAACTTTTTGGGGTAGGGATTGGGCCGCTTCATTTATGGCACCACGTATTGCGTTTCTGATCGCTACATCTATGATTGAGGTACCACTGCGGCCTGCTTGTAAACCTTGAATAATATTAAAAAAATCTATCTCAATATTTGTTTGCGATACTTCTGAAGTTGCTATACCAATGGCTATAACTTCAGCTGATACCGCATTAACAAAGCGAAGGTCGACAGTTACTTTTACAGTTACCGTTTCAGATGAGCCCCCAAAAATGCCTAGTATCCCGCCACCACCTCCGGAAGAGTCAACACTAAACTGACTTAAACTGCCAAGGGCAATAAGTTCCGCTCCGGTTATTTGGCCAACTTCTGCAGCAGTTGCTTCACTCACTCTTCCTGAGGTTGCAAGGTCTTGTTCTGAGAGTATTTTGTCTAACTCTGCTCGTTCTGTGATTCGAAATTGTTCACTTCGAAACGCTTCTGTCACAAAAACGTCTGCAATTCCAGACCCTAACTCACTAAAGAAATTCTCTTCTTGTTCAATGAGTTCATTTCCTCTTAATTTAACAGTTCCTGCACGCAACTGGAAATCAGGTACAGCTATGATCCAGCGTTCATCTCTAGGGATGCTTTCAGTTTCAAATTCAACCACTGAGGTTGTGCCAGTTTCTGTTTCCGACACGGTTGGGGTACATGCTATCAGTGCGTAGCTAAGCAAGATAAACATTAAATAATATGTTTTGAGTTTCATAAGTCCTTTTATCATAACAACTTTAAATATGAAAAGACGCCTTACCGCTATGCAAGGCGTCTTTGATTAAACCTATTATTAAGCTTGAGCTGCGGCTTTTTGTTCTTCTTCACGAGCTTCTAGTTTAGCTTTGATTCGTTTTAGAACCGTTACTTCCTCTAGAGCACGTTGGTCAAGAACACTTTGTATGCCTTTTATTTGATTACTGATACCAGGAATAACAAGTTGTTCAAGCGCATTTACACGTCGGCTGGTTTTTTTAATTTCCTCACCGATGCGTCTTAGTCTTGTTTCAGTTGCAGCAACATTCACAAGAGCCTCTGTTAATTTACGAAATTCTGACGCAGCGTCTAGTGTTCTCGCACCTGCATTAATAGGTGAAAATGGAAGCTCTTTATCAAACTCAGGAGCTTGTACTTGAGGCACTTTAACACCAAATAAATTTTGAATGGTGATCTCTAGATCGACACCTGTTTTTGCAGCAAGACTTAGACTATCAACTTCTTCTGGTCCGTCCCAAGCTTTTGCTAAGAACAAACTAAAATAAGCCTCTTTGCTTGTTTCAGCTAAAGCTTTACGAGCTGCAAGAGATACTTTAACAAGATCAAAAAACTCACCAATCAGTGCATCACGTTTACGCTTTAAGAGGTCAGCACCCCTAATCGCAAGACGCATTTGGTCACGACGCTGCAGAAGGTTCGAGCGGGTTGGTGCAATATTATCTGCCATAATCCTCCTTCGGAGGAATTCAAGATTTGGGACTTAGTAATCAAAGTTAAACTTCAATCTTTCATCCTAAATCTTCAATCCTTAGATTCCTTTAGCTGCGCCCCACAGTTCTTCCATTTTGGCACCATAAAAGGTATCAATTTGTTCACGGCTTAAACGTGTAAGCTCTGACTGTGGTAAGCGTGAAAGAATACTCCAAGCTATATCTAAAGAGTCACTAATGCCTCGATCTTCAGAGCCTTGGTTAATGAATTTCTGCTCAAATTCTTCAGCAAACTTCAAGTAAAGTTTATCGGTTTCAGAAAGTGCATCTTCACCAGTAATCGCAACCAAACGCCGTAAATCAAGACCGTTAGCATAAGCAGCTTGTAGTTGATCAGCAACATTCTTATGATCTTTACGTGTTTTGCCTTCACCAATGCCGTTATTCATAAGACGGCTTAGTGAGGGACCCGGGTCAATAGGTGGGAAAATACCTTGGTTATGCAAGCTACGACGCAAGTAAACCTGACCTTCAGTAATATAGCCTGTCAAATCAGGAATTGGGTGGGTAACATCATCATCTGGCATGGACAGAATCGGAATCTGAGTAACAGAACCCTGAACGCCTGCGACAACACCAGCACGCTCATAAATACTCGCCAAGTCAGTGTACATGTAACCAGGATAACCACGACGACCCGGAATTTCTTCACGAGCACCACCAATCTCACGAAGCGCTTCACAGTAGTTCGTAAGATCAGTAAGAATAACAAGAACATGGTAACCATGCTCAAAGGCTAAGTATTCAGCAGCAGTAAGTGCCATTCTTGGTGTCAACAAACGTTCAACCGCAGGATCATCTGCTTTATTCAAGAAAAGAACAGAGCGTGCTAGTGCACCTGTACGTTCGAACTCTTGCGTAAAGTAGGTCAACTCACGTTGCGTAACACCCATCGCGCCGAAAACAACAGCAAATTCAGAACCTTCACCAAGCACCTTAGCCTGCCGTGCAATCTGCGCTGCCACTTCGTTTGCAGGAAGACCAGAACCTGAGAAAATAGGTAGCTTCTGACCTCTAACAAGGGTAAGTAAGGTATCAATCGTAGAAATACCCGTCTGAATAAACTCTTCTGGCATTTCACGAGATACTGGGTTAATAGGCGCGCCACCAATAGGTAAGCGCTTATCAGCAACCACTTCAGGTAAACCGTCAATAGGCTCACCAATTCCATTAAAACGACGACCGATCATATCTTTAGCAACACCAAGACGAGCCACATTCTCAACAAGGCTCACCGTAGTAGACGCTAAATCGATACCTGAAGGTTCTTCGAATAACTGGATAATCGTAAACTTATCCGAAACTTCAATAACCTGACCACCACGTTCACGACCATTACCATCTTTAATACGGACAATTGAGTTATAAGCCAAATCAGGAGCATTTTCTAAGTAAAGAAGTGGGCCTGAAACATAGCTTACTTCGCTATATTCTTTTTTAAGTAAATTAGACATTCAACCCTCCCCTACGCCGCAACCGCAAAAGCAGACACGAGTTCTTTTAATACGCTTGTTTTATAAGCTTCAAACTCGTCTTCTGGTGTGTAACGGGCGCGGTTAATTTTTTCTGTTACCGGATTACTTAAGATGTCTTCGATCGTTGCTCCAGCAAGCACCGCTTTTTCAGCAACATCGTAGAAGCCGGTCATCATTTTAAGCATGCCGTAGGCTTTGCTCATTGAGCAAGATGCATCTACGGGATCGAAGCCGTTTTGCTGTAAGAAATCTTGACGTAAAATACGTCCTATTTCAATAATGAGGCGCTCTTGATCTTGCAACGCATCTGGGCCAACTAGCTGGACAACTTCTTGGAGTTCACTTTCTCTTGATAAAAGATTGACAGCACGATCACGAAGTGCTTCGTAATCTTCACCGACATTTTCTTTATACCAGTCAGTCAAAATACCTGTAAAAAGTGAGTAAGAACGGTTCCAGTTGATAGCTGGGAAATGACGACGGCGAGCTAAGGAAGCGTCAAGTGCCCAGAAGCAACCTGTAATACGTAAGGTTGCTTGGGTGACTGGTTCAGAAAAGTCACCACCGGCAGGAGAAACTGCACCAATAATAGAAACAGCACCTTCACCACCAGATAATGTGGTAACACGACCACCACGTTCATAGAAGGCAGCCAAACGAGATGCTAGATAAGGCGGGTAACCTTCTTCAGCAGGCATTTCTTCAAGACGAGAGGCAATTTCACGAAGCGCTTCTGCCCAGCGGCTTGTAGAGTCAGCCATAACTGAAACACCATAACCTTGATCACGGAAGTACTCAGCAATGGTAATACCTGTGTAAATAGAAGCTTCACGTGCAGCTACCGGCATATTTGAAGTATTAGCGATAAGTACCGTACGGTTCATGAGAGGGTTACCGGTTCTTGGATCTTCCATGTGTGGGAATTCAACAAGAACTTCAGTCATTTCGTTGCCACGCTCACCGCAACCTACATAAACCACGATGTCAGCATTACCGTACTTAGCAACACTTTGTTGAGTTACTGTTTTACCAGCACCAAAAGGACCCGGAATGGCAGCGGTACCACCCATGGTTAGCGGGAATAGCACATCTAAAATGCGCATGCCTGTAAGGAAAGGTGTTACCGGATCAAGCTTTTTAGCGACAGGGCGTGCTTGACGCACTGGCCAAGGATGATAAAAGTTGATTTCAGTGCCATCTTCTAAGGTAGCCGCCACTTGATCAACCGTGTATTCACCAGAAGCAGCAATACTCTTAATTTTACCCTTGATATTTGGTGGAACCAAAATTTTGTGGGTGAACTGATACTCAGGAACCGTACCTAAAATAGTACCTCCAGAAACTTCGTCACCAACTTTTGCAATAGGCGTAAATTGCCATTTAGCATCACGTGAAAGTGATTTAACGACAATGCCACGCTCAATATAAGTACCTGAAACTTCTTTGATTTTATCAAGCGGACGCTGAATACCATCAAAGAAACCATTAAGCATACCAGGGCCAAGCTCTACAGCTAAAGGTAAGTCAGTTGAGACAACCGGTTCACCAACAACCAGACCTGACGTATCTTCATAAACCTGAACAAAAGCCGTCGTGCCATCTAAACGGATAATCTCACCGACTAGCTGCTCTTTACCAACACGAACAATATCGTACATTCTGGCGCCCATCATGCCTTCAGCAATAACTGCTGGGCCTGAAATGCGCTGGACTTTTCCTTCAATCGCCATTCTTCCTCCTTCGGAGGAGCAATTAGCACTTTTAGCGTTTAGCGTTTAGCTTTTTGAGGCTAAAACCTAGCAGCCAACAGCTAATGGCTCTATAATTTAATATCAAACCCAATAGCGCTACGAACTAAGTTTTTCATATACTCTGTCGCATCACCATCTTCTTCAAACGTCGCACCAAGACTAGGCATAGGCAAAATCACAGGCAGGCTACGACCCCGCATGGTTCTTTCTGTTGACTTAATCGGATCAGCAATCAAACTCTCATCAACAGCTACCAAACCATAGTCACCAGATTCTATAATGCCTAGTAACACAGCATCAGCAGAATCTTTATCAGCCTCAACAACCTCTACCCCAGCCAAACGAAAGCCTGTAGCCGTTTCACCATCTGTAAGGATCAGCATTTTAGCCATCGCCCAGCTCCTTTGCTAAGGTTTCACGAGGCACACTATAGTACTTACCTCGAGCCAAAAGCCGTAAACGTGCCGCTTCAGACTCTTTCATTTTTAAATAATTAGCCACCACACCAATTCCCAAAGGATCTGATGACAAACGCTTAGCAGAGGCATTAATTAAGTCACGAATAATGGTTTCAGCATCACCTAAGCTTGTAGTTTCAGCCACCGCAGAAAAACCTGTGTTAACTAAACTCTGCAAAGGCGCAGAGGGCTCTTCAGCCGCAATGGTATCAAACATAGCTTTAGAAATTTCTTTACCACCTGAGATAAACAAATTATCTTTGGCTTCTGAACCACGCAGTTTAAGTGCAGTACGCAAATTAGTTGCATCAATCTCACGCTTGATATGTCTAACAAAATTTGTAGGCGCATCAGCAGATTGAAGACCCTTGACCAACAACTTAAAGTAAGCTCGATCCAGCTCGAGTTCTAATTTATATAAGTCACCATCGCTACTATATTGCTGGGCGGCTCTAGCAAATGCTGCTTTAAGGGGTGTTGGACTTGCCAATAACGCTTGTGCTACTGCTGGCATGTCAGGACCGGATGCAATATTTTCTAGCACAGCTAACTTAAGTTGACCAGCTGGATATAAAGCATCTTGAATGTCTTCAACACTACGACCTGAGTGTTTTGCTCTAGCAATGGCTTTAATATTATAAAGGTCATAGCGAAGTAGCATTAGCGCAACGAGTTCATTGGCTTGCCCGTCTGTAAAGTTAAGGATGCTTCTTGAGGTGTTATAGAAATTCTTACCTAAAGCCGCGTCAATAACTTTTAAGCCCGTATAGCGAGCTTGCGCTTCTTCTAATTCACGCATGTAAGGAGACTGAGACAAACTTGACAAAAACGCATTAAAGTCAGTTGCGTCTAAAGCTTCACTAAAGAACTCTGGGCCAAGAAGCTTACTTTTCATGCCTCTTACCCTCGCATTAATGTAGCCGTAATCTGTAGACACCTTAAGCCTCGCTACCAAATAAGACTCGTGAGACATCACTAGCTAATTCATCTTTTAAAGCATCTAAGCGACCTAGTAAAGTGTTTTCCACACTAACGTTGCTACCGTCACCTTTTAGGCGAACACCAGAAACAACAGTGTCGCTAGTAGAAATCTTTGCATTTAATCCTGCGTCTTCAATAAGTTTTTCTGCAATTTTCTTGTCACTTGGGTTAACAATAAGTTCTTTAACGTTTCCTGAAACACCCTCTGCTGCTTCAGTAAAAAGCTTAGCTAGGGTTGCTTCATATGGTTTTCCTTTAAGCGCTGTGATTTTCGCCTTAACTGCATCCATAACGCTTTCGACTGCGGCATGTTGCGCTTTGAGTCTAAGTGAAGAAGACTCGAGCTGAGCAGCACTTCTGGCTCTTACTAAAGAAGCTTCAGCTTGGTTAACAGTTGCACGTTCGCGCGCAGTTGCGATGCCAGCTGCTTCTTCTTTAGCTTTCGAGACAATCTCCGAGGCGTGTTTTTTCGCCTCGGAGAGAAGGGCTTCAATCTCAGCACTTGCTTCTTTTTCAAGCAGGGCTGAAAGATTAGCCATCGTTATATTTGGCCGTTAAGGAAGAAAGCAATAACGAATGCGAAAATGATTAGCGTTTCTGGAATAACTAGGTAAATAAGAATTTGACCGAATGCTTGAGGGCGTTCAGCAAGCGTACCTGCACCAGCACTACCAATAGCAGCCTGAGCAATACCTACACCAATCGCACCAAGACCAATTGCTAAACCTGCACCTAGGCCAATTAAACCTGAGCCAAGACCTTTTACAGCGTCAGCTGCATGTGTTGCATCTTCTTGAGCAAAACCAAGGCTAGCAAGAACAGCAAATAGACCAACAATACCTAATAAACCTAATACTTTTTTCATTATTTTCCTCCTAAAAGACGGAATGGTTGATAGGGTCTTCCACTCTCGTCATAGAAACCAAATTTGGTAAAGAACTCTACGTAATTAAGACGTAAAGGTTGAAGTGTGTGACCAATGATGGTCAAGGCAATAGCAATCATATGAACAGTAAAACCAACCAAAATACCTAAAATAGGGCCAATAATTGGCAAACTCCCACCTATGGCGTAACCTAAATTAGTTGCTAGGTTAGCAACAATTGCTGCTGAAAGACCAACGGCAAAAAGACGCAGATAACTAAGTATAGCGCCACCATTGGCAGGTAATTCAATTAGCATCAGAAAAACACGCGACATAACCACACCCGCTAAGAAGACCGCAAGACCTACAAACAAGATGAAGGTTACAAAGGGATTAACATTTCCAGTCAAGTAGCCCCAAGCAAACACGATTAAACCTGTAAGGCCACCAATCATGCCAATGCCTTCCCAGACATGCTTCATGTCATTATGCTTAAGACCATAATACACACGAATACCCCAACCACCAAGCACCTGAATAATGCCAAATACTAAAGAAGTAATGAGTAGCGGTGTGTAATCTTCAACACGAAATAACGCAATCGGGAAAACACCGTAGCCAGCCTCATGATGAAGCGTTGTATAAAAAATGGGTTTACCAGCAGGCCACTTCTCAAGTAAATTGCCAAAAAATTCACCAAACAAAATACCAAAGAAAATTGCCCAGCCCGAACACCAGAAAATTACAGTTGTCAAAGGAGCCAGTGCTTTTGCACTAATAACAACACCCAAAGGCCCAAGGTCAAGCTCTTTACCTTTAGCACCACGTTGACGCATCCACCAAGCTAGCCCGGCAAACATAAGGCCAAAGCCAATATCACCAAGCACCATTCCAAAGAAAAACGGAAAAAATACAGCCAATGTCAAACTTGGATCAAAACTACCGTATTTAGGTGGAGCAAACAAAGCAAGTAAACCTTCAAACGGCTTAACCCACTTAGGATTTGCAAGCAAAACAGGCACATTATGATCATGATGATCATCCGCAGCTCGAGTTTCGACAACAATGTCATCACCAAACTGTTTTTTTAGACCTTCAACAACTTTACTCCGCTCACTGCTTGGCATCCAACCGCGAATAGCCAGACCGTAACGCGTAGACGCCATATCTTCAAGGCGTGCAAGGCGCGATTGGTTGTTAAGCGAATTAGTAGAAATTGCGCTGAGTTTAGCACCATGCTGAGAACCCAATTTACTAAGTTCAGCATCAATAACTTCAAGACGTTTAGGCAAAGCCTGAACACGCTCTTCCATAATATGCGTAGCTTTCGCGAAGCCCATACCTTTATAGCTATCAGGTAATGCAATTTCAGCATAGCCAGCCCGACTAATAGCAGCTTTTAAGTCACCTAGAGATGCTTTAACCGTTACAAGCGTAAGCAGCAGCTCTTTACCACTAGGTTGACTCACTAACTCAAAAGACTCACCCAAAGACTCGCTTAAACTTTCTTTAACCGCCTCAAGAGCGTCAGTCGGAACCAAGAACGCAATGGCCGCTAAAAATTGACTCTCATCAAAATGAGCCAAGCCAGGCGTAACTTCACGGAATAAAGGTAGTGATGCCTGTGCAATATCAAATTCATCACGTAGCTCGCCACGTTCAGCAAGCAACTGATCTACTTGAATGCCCAAAGACTTCAAATACTCATTAATTTCAGAAATAGACGATGGCGCATCTGCCTTAGCAGCCGCCTTAACACCCGAAACGCCCAAAGCATCTAAAAGAGAAAAAGAACGAGCTACCGCAACGTCCCAATCATCTTTAGCAACTTTTTCTTCGGCACTCAAAACCATACGACTAATATTTTCGTCACTAGACTCGAGTGGGTCGACTTGTACAACACCTAAGCTCTGCAAAGCATTTAAAAGATCATGGGCTATTCCCTTACGGCCGATAACCGTAATTTGATCCATGTAGGCAATCATGGGAGTACACGCTCCATAACCAAATCTACAGCTTTGTCGATATTTGCTTTTGCTTTAGCTTCAACACTACTCACAGTAGCTCGAGCTTCAGCTATCACAGACTCACGTATCGTCTCAGTTTCTTTCTGAGAATTTGATAGTGACTCAGTAGCTTTAGCCTCAGCTTTTTCTTTTGCCTTAGAGGTGAGTGAAGCTGCTTCAGCTTTTGCATCTTCGACAATCTTCGCAGCTTGAGCTTTTGCGTCATCAAGTTTAGTCATCAAGAGTTTCTCTTGATCCACCAAAGCTTGAAGAAGTTTTTCGCCTTTTGCTTCCAAACGCCCCTCCTTTCTACGCACTAATTGTGTGCGTTACCGTCACTCATGTGACACGTCAAGAACTGCAAATCATCTTGCCATAAAAAAACGCGCTCGAGGACTTACTGCCTTGTCGCGAATGAACACTTTTAAGGATAACACCGACTGAAACGTGGTTAACGAGACAATTGTCCCACAATTCTTAGCAGAGTGATAGACTCTTTTGTGCAACTTAGTCCTAGCCCAAATATAAAAGAACGAGGCGCATATTATACCGATTTAAAGATTGCAAGATTTTTAACAAAATGGGCCCTACAAAATCAAAATGACCTAGCACTAGACCCCAGCTTTGGTGGCGGCGTTTTCTTACAAGCAGCCTTAGAACGCCTTCATACTTTAGGCAACACTCGAGCTGAGCAAAGTGTATTTGGTTTTGAACTCGAAGCTCAGGTGCGTAAAGAAACGCTAAGCCTACTTAAAATTCAAAATGGCTTTCTTGATGCAAATATAAGTCAAGCGAATTTCTTTGATGTTGAGCCTTATCAAAGCTTTAATGCTGTTATTGGCAACCCACCTTTTATTAGGTTCCAAAGTCAAGACAAAACAGCTAAGAAAAAGGCATTAAGCAGAGCCCTTGATCGAAATGTGATACTAAGCGAACAAGTTAACCTTTGGGTTCCTTTTATTATTCATAGCACTTCTTTCTTAAAGACAGCTGGGCGCATAGCTATGGTTGTTCCGGCAGAAATCGGCTTTGCTAGTTATAGCAAACCTCTTTTAAACTTTTTGGCAGAAAATTTCCAAAAAACCACCTTTATTACTTTCAGCTCTCCCCTTTTTCCTGAATTGAATCAAGATGTCATCTTACTTTTGGCAGAAGATAAAAAACCCGTTCCGAATAAAACAGCAACCTTCTCAATTTTAGATTCAACCAGCAATGACCTAAGCCAGCTAGACCTAACTAAAGCCGAGCAAATTTACCCAGAAGCCTTTATTGATAGGTCAAGCTTTGCCTACTACTGGCTACCTAACAACGTAAGATCACTCTATGATGCCTTATTGCAATCACAAGACGTGAAGATACTCAAAGACATTGCAAAAGTAAGCAGCGGTTACGTAACAGGTGCAAATCAATTCTTTCATCTGAGTGAACAAAGAAAACAAGAGTTCAACATAGATTCAAGTTGGCTTAGCACATCTGTCTATAGGTCAAATTCACTTAGAGGTTTAGGCTTTACAAAAGAAGATTGGCATGAAGCAGAAAAATTAGGTAGAGCAGGCTATCTACTAGACACAGGCGCAAACACAGAGCTACCAGACACCGTAAACAAGTACCTAGAAGATGGTAAAAAAGCTCGAGTTCATCAAACTTACAAGTGCCGCAGTCGACATCCTTGGTACCGCGTACCCAGCGTTCGGCAACCAGATGCCTTTTTATCTTATATGAGTGGCGGCAAAATACAAATCATTGCTAATGAAGCAAACGTTACGGCCCCTAACAGCCTGCACCATGTCACCATGCACCCAAGATCGGCCTTAACAGTAAAGCAACTCTGCGTAACGTGGCAAAGCACACTCAGTCAGCTCAGTAGTGAATTAAACGGACGACCCTTAGGCGGAGGTATGCTCAAACTCGAGCCTTCAGAAGCAGCTCGAGTTGCCCTCTTGCATTATGCAGATGAAGCGCTATTTGAACCTATAGACGAACAAATGCGAGCAAAAAATTATGCAACTGTGAGGGATTTGGCAGATAAGAATTTAGAAGCTCTTTTATCAAAAGAGGATATTTCCCTATTGAGAGAGCATGCCGAAAAACTACAAAAACGAAGAAGGAAATTAAAGAGTTAAAAAGTGTAAACAAGGTTTCGGACCTTTCCATTGATTCAAGTCACGCACTCAAAAGAAGAAGTATTTTCTGCAAGGCTGTTTTGCTTAAGCTTGCCTCTTAAACATGCGCAGAAACTCGAGTAGAGAACTTTAGTTTAGCTTCTTAACGGTTTTGCTTAAGGTGTCTAACTCATAAACACCTTCGCCTTCAATGCTTATTTCAAAGCTGACTGTTTCCCCTGCCGAACGCACATTAATTTGATAAGTTCCAGGCATTAGATCAGATACATAATCCCTTGTTTGTAAAACATTATCAATATAAACAAGTTCACTTGGCAAAACATCCCAAAAAAGTATGTTTATATCTTCCGCTTCTAAAGTAGGCTCTACCCTACTCACCCTATAATTTTCAACCCTGACATTAAAGTGAATGGGTTTAAAACCCAAACGTTCTATATACAAGCTATGCGTGCCCGGTAATGCAGGCAAAGTTAAGGGCGTTTTGCCCATTTGTTTGCCATCAAGCAGAACATTAGCCCTTGGATAACTACGAACCTGAATGCTACCCCCAACAACAGGTGTTAGCGAAAACTGCTCCATCATTTCGCGATTTTCAGTTAACTCAACAAATCTACTAGCAGGTTGAAAACCTTGCTTACGAAGCTCTACCTCGTACAGACCCGGTTGCAACATCAACACATCTAACAAGGGTGTTTCAGCAACTTTGACACCATCAATAAAAATATCAGCCTCAGAAGGCTCACTACTAATAAAAAGACCCGCGGTTCCTTGACTTAAGAAAGGTGTAGGTTCTAGAAAGGCTGCCATTTGCTTACTTAAGCTAGTGATAACTTCTTCAAGGTTTTCTTCACTCACCGGTAGACTTATGATGTCAGAGCTGCGCTTTGCCTCATTATCGTAAATCAGAAGACGCACAGCGTAAGGCGCTTGCCTCGACAATGCATCTTCTTTACTAATTTCACCCGAAATAGCGTAACGCGTTTGTAGTATTTCAGCAATCAATTGCGTCAGTTCAGGCTTTAAACTACCCGCAATACCCGCAGTAATAATGCCATCGCCATCGCTAACCATCTGATCTAGGTCAACAGCTATAGCCCGCCTTAGCTGAGTCATAAAGCTTTGCAAAAAAACATCATCAACATTGCCCCTAGTTCCAAACATGGGTACTGCCATTTGAGCAGCAGCCAAATGACTAAACATTAGGATGCAACATAGGGCTAGAAAAACACGACGCACAGCTAAGTATATACCTCAAAATTGAATGACAAGTGGTATGGTAATCATCACATGCGATTCTTATTATTAAGTGACATTCATAGTAATCTCATTGCACTCGAGTCTGTCTTGAGTCATGCAAAAGCCAAGCGTTGGGATGAACTGATTTTTTTAGGGGATGCGGTTGGCTATTATACGCAACCCAATGAAGTACTTGATCGTTTACGTGAGCTTAAGCCTGTTATTAATATTCTAGGTAATCATGATGCGCTTTTACTGAAATGCGCCGAGTCTCCTCAACATTTTGCGTTACGTGAAGATAGTTTGGTTACTGAGGTAATTGTACGTCAAGAGGCTGAGTTAAGCGATGATAACAAAGCCTTCATAGCTTCCTTTACAGATTATGAATTACGGGATGGCTGGGAACTTGCGCACGGGGGTTTACGCTCACAATGGGAGTACCTTGTTACCTTACAAAATGCTCAAGCAAATGCACCGTTCATGAAAACCGATTTGTGTTTTATTGGACACACGCACGTACCAGGTGTTTACGCTTCAGTTGTGACAGCAAGAGGTGAAATGTGGCGATCTTTACCCTTTAGACAAGCCCAAAGCACCTACAGATTGCCTCCCAAAGCAAAAGTATTTTTTAACCCCGGTTCAGTCGGTCAAGCAAGAGATGGCATTCCTTTAGCAAGTTACGCAATCTTTGATGAAGAAACTCGAGTGATTGAGCACTACCGCGTTGAGTACGATATTTTGGCTGTGCAGCGCTTGGTGAGAGAAAAAAATTATCCTGAGGTTTTAGCAAAGCGTTTAGTTGTTGGCAAATAATGCTAATAGGGCATGATCAAGCCAAATCTATATTAAGGCAATTAAAAAGTCATACTTTGCTTTTTACAGGGCCTGAAGGCGTAGGAAGACGTCAGGCAGCCCGCTGGTTTGCCGCCTTACAAAACTGCGAACAGGCCAACCCTGACTTACTTGAACCCTGCTTACGTTGTAATAGCTGCCTGCTCTTAGAGGCCAACGAACATCCTGACTACAAAGAAGTAAGTGCTGACCTAAATACCAGCACAGGCAGACTAAATCGCAGACCAGAAATTCGCATTTCACAATTAGTACCCCGAAAAGACAGTCAAGAAGACCCTTTAAGCACATGGCTCGAGTCTAGAGCTGTATATAGGCGACGCGTTGCTGTCATTGATAGTGCACAGTTACTTAATATAAGCGCTGCCAATGCATTCTTAAAAACCCTAGAAGAACCACCCCCCAAGACCAGTATTATTTTAATTGCACCGTCAGCTCAGGCTATTTTACCAACCATAGCCTCCCGCTCAAGCCAGATTCGCTTTTCCCCGAGCAAAGATTTAGGGCAAGACTTTGCCTTAGCAAGCCTAGGTAGAAGAGGCGACTTAGTCACCCAAGACAAACAAGTAGAGCTTAACGAATGTATTGAACTTTTCATAAAAGCCCTACCTAAAACACTAGAAGAAGCTTTTGAGGCAGCTGATGCTCTTGAAAAACAATGGGAATCTAGCGCAAGCAACAGCGACTTGGTCTTAGCTCAATTAAGTAAACTCGAGCCTCATGTTTTTGAAGGTGCAAGTAAAGCGCTCATACGCCTAGAAGAAGCGCTTAGTAGTTACAGCTCGAGCCATTTAGCCATGCAAGTCTTTACACTCGAGCTTCGTTCTTTGCTAAATAATTGACTTAGAGTTCTTTAGGTGGTTTGTACGCCAGCATGTGTGCTTCCATTAAGGTAGTTGCTAGCTTAAATCTATCCGTTAAGCTTGGTGCTTCAAGTAAAGCTTGTCGTTCTTCTGCGGGTACTCTTATATTAGCGCAGATAAAAGAAGCTTGGTAAACCAGATCTTCAGGCAGAACTTCTTCAATTTGCTTGAGTGCATCAAACGCAAAGAAGGTTTTTGCATAATGCCTAAAAACATCTAGGGTATCCCATGCTGATAAGCGTTCATTATTTGGGTCTGTTCTTACGATAGGGTAGTCATTTTTTTCACTAAAGTGTAACGGCCTAGTTCCGCTGCCATCACGCTCAGGAATATCTTCTTGCGAAACAACCTTGAGTTTGCAACGCCATTGCCCATGGCCTAATAAGGTAAAGGTTCCATCTGCATTTTCTGAACTTTCTAAAATACTTACCAGCGTGCCTACTTGGGCAAAGGGCAACTGGTTATCATGAAATAGCTCTTTACTGGCTAAAGTAATGATAAATTTTTCTAAGTCATTTTCTTTACAGTATTGAATTAGTCTTCGGTAGCGCTCTTCAAAGACATAAAGTGGAATAGTCATACCGGGAAAGACAACAGTAGAAGGCAGCGGAAATACCGGTAATGTTTGCACATCATGAGCCTAGCAGAGTCAAGCTTTAAAGAGTGCGTGTTGGAGCAATATCAGGATAAAATAAAAAAGCACACACCTAGAGGCATGTGTGCTTTTTGGCGACCCGGACGAGATTTGAACTCGCGACCTTCTGCGTGACAGGCAGATATGC
>CAZWJZ010000037.1:0-1923 GCA_964634665.1 uncultured bacterium
CACCATTCGCCCTCGCCTTGATTCAGGGAAGTAATTTCTGTACGGTCACTAAGCTAACTAAGCCTATAAGCAGGAGAGGGTTGGGGTTTAGCTCGAGTTTGCCGTAGCGCGGTAAAAAATAAAGGCTTGTGCTTACCATAAGACTAAAGAGGCTTAAATTTATGCCGACGGAGAGTGTGGGCAAAAGGAAATTTGCAAGCATGCCTAGTACTTCACCTAACATCTATTGACGGATAAAGGCTGTGCATTTAGGGGAAAGGTCGTTTGATTTAGGGGTGTAGGCTTAGCTGTTTCGCTAGTTTGGAATGGCATAAATAAAACCTCTTGAAATAATGTGTAACTTACACATTATGTGTATTTTATCGACTTTTGTCAAGTATGCAATTTTTATAAACTACAAAGCTAAGCCAAAAAAAGATCTAAAAACTATACCGATGCTTACAAGCATGCTTAAAAAAACTCGCTAAACTAAGACCCGTGAAGCTCGAGCCATCAATAGCCAAATACCCTGTAAGCATTGCCCCCATGATGGACTGGACAGATAGAAATTACCGCTACTTCATGCGTCAAATAAGCAAAAAAACCTTGCTTTACACAGAAATGGTGACCACAGGCGCAATCTTATTCGGAGACAAAGCCAGACATCTTGACTTTTCAAAAGAAGAACTACCCGTAGCCCTACAACTCGGCGGAGACGACCCCCAAGCGCTCGCTCAATGCGCCAAACTAGGCGAAGAATGGGGCTACACAGAAATAAATTTAAATGTCGGCTGCCCAAGTAGCCGAGTTCAAAACGGAAACTTTGGTGCTTGCCTAATGGCACAACCCGAACTCGTAAGCCGCTGCGTTGCAGCCATGAAAAAAGCTGTTAACATTCCTGTAACCGTGAAACACCGCATAGGCATAGACGAACTCGACAAATACGAAGACATGTACTATTTTGTTCACACCGTAGCGCAAGCAGGCGCAGACCGCTTCACTGTTCATGCTAGAAAAGCATGGTTAAATGGCCTTAGCCCTAAAGAAAATAGAACCATACCCCCACTACGCTATCCATATGTGTACAAGCTAAAGCAAGCCCTACCAGAACTCGAGCTTGAAATAAATGGTGGCATTAAAACTCTTGAAGCCATCAAACAGCAACTAGCTCATGTTGATGCTGTCATGATTGGTCGAGCTGCCTACGAGAACCCTTACCTCTTTGCCCTAGTAGACCAACACTTTTACGGAATGACGAACGAAGCCCCAAGCAGACAAGAGGTTGTTTTAGACATGCTTGATTACGCAGAGCAGCAAATGCAAAAAGGAAAATACCTAAATACCATAACTAGACACATGCTTAGCTTATTTAACGGCAAAACAGGCGCAAAAGCATGGCGACGAATTATTAGTGAAAATGTGCATAAACAAGGGGTTAAAGTAGATTTGTTAGTCGCTTCTCTAAAGGTCTTGCCTGAAGATGTTCTTACCGAAAGACCCAAGCTGGAACCGCTAATCACAACTTAGTTTTCATTCAAAACTAGCTAATAGGATTAAACGCCACGAACTCCCAAAAGGCATTATTGCTTACGAAATGGCAATAGGCAAAAAGCCAAAGCTTAGAGCTTGGTCTTACCGTATTGGAAAAACCCTTATAGATACAGGCCCGCCTAACATGCTGAACACATTTCTCCCTGTATTACTAAAAGATGGCCCTATCAAAACAATCTACGTCACGCACCATCATGAAGATCATAGTGGTTTAGCCGCAGACATATGCAGGCAAACAGGAGCAAGCATTAGTCTTTCTCAATACTGTGCACCTCTTACCCAAAAAGGCCATAAGCAATACCCTTATCAATATCTTCACTGGGGAAAGTTCAAAGCTTTCAACGAAAACACTACCATCACCATTCCTGCTCTAGGCAGCCAAGCATGGCACAC
>CAZWJZ010000037.1:1933-23211 GCA_964634665.1 uncultured bacterium
CATTCACGCCCCAGGACACGCCCATGACCTAACCGTTGTTTATGATACTCAGAGAAAAGCCTTATTCTCAGGAGACTTATACTTAGCACCAAAACTCAAAGTCATGAGAAGAGACGAACACTGGCACGCCTTAGAAGCATCCTTAAAAAGGATACTCGAGCAGTGTGACTTTGGGCTGCTACTGTGTGGCCACAAACCAGTTTTTCAAAACGGCAAGAACCTGCTAGAAAAAAAATACAACTGGATGCACTCGAGTCGAACAAAGTTTGAAGCGTTACGGGTTCACGGGCAAACGAGAAGCGAAGCAGGGAAAGAAGTTTTTGGGTCAAGCTATACTTCTTTAGGCACTATTTCTGCGGGCAACGTGAGCCAAAAAAACATGCTGCTTTCAATTGAAAAGAACTATAAAGCTCGGCTTGATGTGATTAGGCAAGGTGGTCAAAAATGGGCTCATTATGACTTTTCAGATTAAGCCAAAGTCATTTTTTTGTAAGAAAATAGTAATAGTTCCGTAATGATGCATTCTTATACTTATTTAAGCAATTAAGGAGTATAAGAATGACTCGCATTCGCTTTCCCAATGAGCTAGAAGCTTGCATAGAAGCAGGACAATGGTCTTGTGAAGACAGTCGGATAGAACGCTTACTCAACGCCATGCGCGCCCCATGGGACGCACAAAACAGCGATGATCGCCATAGTGCTGAGATTGCCTCAAAAGTACTTGGTGTGGAAATACTTGACTTAAACTAAGGTCTCGCTGTTAAGAAGCCTAAGCTAACTAATACGAAGGCTTACTCGAGCTGTAAATTAAAGGATTTTGCTCATCATTATTAAGTACATCCCCCTCTTTTAAGGTAACAAGATAATCTGGGGGTAGCACATTTGCTTTACCATTAAACTTAGAACCATCAGGCATATAAGCGCAGGTCATGGCTCTTCGAGAACCAGGCGTCATGTTAGCCCCAGCACCATGAGCAACTAAGCCATTATGAAATGAGCACGAACCAGCCTTCATAGGTGCAGAAACTGCTTCTAACTTTGCCCAATCAGGGTACTCCCTAAATAAATCCCCAATATTTTGACCAATATTTACATTGTCATAGCTGGCTGTCTTATGGGTGCCCGGAACAAAGTATAAGCAGCCATTTTCAAGTGTTACATCATCTAAAGCAACCCACATGCTAATAGCTTGTCTAGACGAAAACGACCAATAAGGATTATCAAGATGCCAACCCGTCGGGTTACCCCACGCTTGCTTAATAAGCGCCTGATCATGCCAAATGCGAATGCCATCAACCCCAGCCAAATCAGCTGCCATTTTACCCAAGCGAGCGTCAAACATGAGCTCTTGCATCGCCTCATGATCTTGCCAAAGATTAATGCGTTGCACAAAAACCTTATCGTAATAACCATCACCCGCTTGCCATTTTTCATCACCCTCACGGCCAGCCAACTTCGTTTTACCCCGCGCAGCAATAGCTTCATTTACGACAGTTCGCCAATGCTCGAGTTCTGAAGGTGTTAAAAAGTCATTTATGACAATAAAGCCATTTTCCTGATAGCTATCAATTTGAGCTTGATTCAGCTTAGTATTCATAATGCCTCCATAAAGCGTTTGGGTTATTAAGTTGTGGACAGAGTGAAGTATAGACCAAGTAGCGCTAGTTTTCAAAACTCTGATTTTTTGGGTTAACTTAAAGCAGAAGCGCTGTAGCCTTCTTCTTCAACAGCAGCTATAAGTTGCTCAAGCTTAGCTTGACCTTCAACTTTAGCAATGCCAGAAGAAAGATCAACACTTACCTTTTCGCTACCTGCTACCCCCTCGAGTGCTTCCTGAACGGCTTTGCTGCAGTGTCCGCAAGTCATTCCTTTTACTTTTAATGCTGTCATGATGACTCCTTATTTATCATCTAAAGTTGTGGTTTTAAACAACCTAAGATTAGCATTTAAAATAGAATTTCAAAGATGTTTACAATAGGGAGGCATTTTCCCTTTTGCATTCTTTAGAACCCATTGATTATAGTCTTTAGATACTCTAAAAAAATATGGCGAAGCTCAAAGGTTTAAGCAATGCAGTTCCTGATAAAGTTATTTCTCTCAAAGCTATATAAACTAGTCACTATGTTAATTATTTACTTATTTCTAGCCATGGTCAGCACAGCCCAAGCTCAAAGCGAACCCTTAACGCTAAAACCCTGCCCAGATAAACCTAATTGTGTGTCAAGCCAAGCTGACCCCAGTGACAGCGAGCACTACATGCCAGCGATTCCTTACAATAGAGCAGAAGACGAAGTTATAAGACTCATCGAAAGCACGCTCTTATCGCAACCAAGAAGCAAACTCGAGCTTGCCACAGATAACTATGTACATGTTACTTTTAGATCACGTATTTTTAGATTTGTAGATGATGTTGAAGTGATTTTAGACAGAGACGCCAAACTAATTCACTTTAGGTCAGCTGCCAGAATGGGTCAAAGTGATATGGGTGTTAACCGTAAGCGTATGGAAACATTTGTGCAAAGCCTAGCCGAAGCGGTACGCTAAGCAATAGTACTAAACTAAAGGAGAAGAAATGAATTTAGAGCATCTTGCTTTTAATGTTCCTGAACCAAAAGCACAAGCCAAATGGTACGTCGATAATTTAGGCATGAGGATTATTAGGGATATTCCAACAGTGCCCTTCATTACCTTTATTGCCGATGATGCGGGTTCACTCATTGAGCTTTACGCGAACCCTAATGCAAGCATTCCAGATTATAAAAGCATTAGTCCTTACACGCTTCATTTGGCCTTTGCAACTGATGATATTGAGCGCGAAAAAACCAAACTCATAAATGCTGGTGCAAGCGATACCGGCATAAGTGATACCTTAGCAACAGGAGATGCTTACTCTTTTTTACAAGACCCGTGGGGGCTTAGCATCCAAATTATAAAAAGACCCAAACCCCTACTTTAAAGCCATGAATATAGATGATGCCATCTATGACGAAGCTCGAGTAGCAAGCTATGGCCTACCAGAGCTCTTAAGGTTTAACAACCGACAAGTAGTTCAAACGGTTGCAGACTGGCAAAAAAGACGACAAGAAATACTCGAGCTTTTCTCAGAATATGTTTATGGTTTTACGCCACCACAAAAGCTAAAGCCAAGCTATGTTCTGCTAGAAGCATCTGACAATGCTTTGCAAGGCCAAGCCAAACGAAAACAGATTCAAGTCACACTCGAGCGTCTAGGTAAATCTATTTCGTTTACGCTTTTGCTTTACGTTCCTAAGCTTGCAAAGCCTAGTCCTTGTATGTTGGGCTTAAACTTTCAGGGGAATCATAGTATTCACACAGATGAGCAGATCCTTAAAAAAGAAAAGCTCGAGTCGGCAAGGGGAGCTGTAAGTAGCAGGTGGCCTTTAGATTTTATACTTCAACAGGGTTACGCAGTTGCAACAATTCACTGTGAAGACCTTATGCCAGATAAGCCTGAGGGATTTAAAGATAGTGTTAATGAACTGTTCTTAGATTCAACTGCCACATGGGGAGCGGTTGGCATGTGGGCGTACACGCTATCACAAGCCTTAACTTATTTCGAAACAGATGCAGACATAAATGCTGAGCAGGTCATTGCCTTCGGTCATTCTCGCTTAGGTAAAGCCGCCCTTTGGTCAGCTGCCCAAGATGAACGTTTTGCTGCCGTTATTTCTAACAACTCTGGTTGCATGGGTGCAGCTTTATCTAGGCGTTGTTTTGGTGAGCGAGTGCACCACATTAATGGCAGGTTTCCGCATTGGTTTTGTGAAAAGTTTAAGGCTTTTGATTTCACAGAAGATGCTTTGCCTATTGATCAGCACATGCTTTTAGCGTTACTTGCACCAAGACCCCTTTACGTGGCAAGTGCACAAGAAGACCTTTGGGCTGACCCTAAAGGCGAGTTTTTTAGCGCAAAACATGCTAGCGAGATATATGAGCTTTTAGGCTTAAGTAACCTTTTTGAAGCTGAGATGCCAGATGCACATAATCCCATCATCAAGACGGTAAGCTATCATTTAAGAGAAGGCAAACATGATGTCACCTTGTATGACTGGCAGCAGTATTTAGCGTTTGCGAACAGCTTTGTTCGCTAAGCTTAAAAGCTAGGTAATTCAATGACATAGCTATCTAATGAGCCAGAGTCATAGCAATCACTGCCAAACAAAATACGCGTTTTTCGTCTTCTAAGATGGGCCCGATAACGTTTATGTTAATTTTGCCTAGCTTGTAAATGTGACTGCTAGGCAAGCTTAAGGTTGGGTTTTCAGGATTATCTTCGGTAAGAGCTAAAAGCTGACTTTCTCTAAGTCCAAATATAATTTGCTTAATGTTCGCCCAGTAAATAGCAGCTGAACACATAATGCAAGGCTTGGTACTGGTCACAACAGTGCAGCTTTCTAAAAACTCACGAGAGTAAGCTTTAGAGGCTTTACGCATAAGATTTGTTTCTGCGTGACCCGTGCAATCTTTTTCTGTCATCACCGTGTTTTCAGCCTCTAAAAGAAGGTTGCCAGCCGCGTCACAAAGTAATGCCCCAAAAGGATGATTAGCGTTAGCACGGGCTTGCTAAGCAAGCTCAATACTTCGTCTTATAAGTGCCTCTTGATTCATAAAAATGCTCCTTCGCTAAACTCAAACTGCCCTAAAAGCTGAGCACTTACTGCCACAGCTATCGCCTGCGGACTTCGCCCCGGTACGCCCTCAAGACCAATAGGAGTAGTGACACGCTCGACTGTGTCTTCACTATGCCCGAGCTTTAAAAGTTCTTGTTTGAAGTGCTGCCATTTAGGCTTGCTACCAATAAGCCCCACAAAAGGATGCCTGTCTTGACGCAAAACTTTATCTAAAATAGCTATATCTTCAGCGTGATCATGCGTCATGATTAAAACATGACTATCTTCAGGAACGTCTACTAGCTTTGCCTCAGGAATCGCTGCATGTAATTTAATTAAAGATGCTAAAGCGCCCTCAATAAAGTCACCGTTTAGTTGTTCTTTACGTGAATCAATAAGGTAAATATCTAAAGGAAATAAGCTCATTATGTGAATGAGTGCCCAAGCTACATGACCTGCTCCAAAAATAGCAAGACTAGGTTTAGTTGGGTTAACAGGTTCGAACATAAGGCTGACTTTTCCTCCGCAGCATTGTACGCCGTAGTCACCCCCTTTTGGGTTTAGGGTAAGGCTGAGCGTTTGAGCGTTTTTTTCTTTTTGTGCTAGGCATTCTTTAGCTTTGTTTATGGCAACTTGCTCTAAATTGCCACCACCAATAGTGCCATAAATAGTGCTAGCTGAAACAATCATCTTGCTACCAACATGCCTTGGGCTATGACCAACTACATGGCTGAGAGTCACAATAACAAAAGGGATGTTTTGCTTAAGGAGTTCTTGGGCCCTATGAAGCCACTGCATAAGCTAAGTTAAAAGCCGAGTTGTTCAGCAGGGTTTACAAAAGCAACAAGACTACCATTAGGGTTAGTTCTGGCCATATAAAATTTTAGAGCATTAGGAGGCATAAGCGTACCGCCACCTAAATAACCAATAACATCACCTTGCTCGACAATATCACCAATAGAAACCAAGGGTAATTCTTGTAAATTAATATAGGTAGACCCTAAGGTTTCACTATGCTGAATGCTAACCAAATAACCATCATTGGCAGACTGAAACGCCATATTGGTAACAATACCCCTATGAATAGCGACAACAGCTGCCCCCGCCTGATCGGTGGTCATAATGACGCCAGAAAGCCCTGATGACCCAAACGCACTTGCTAAGGTTGGTTGAACAATAGGGTAAATATAGCCAGAGCTAAGTTCAGGTAAAGGCGTACCCAAAGCAGCAAGCCTTGTTTCAGCCTGAACAGCCTCAGCAATGAGTTCATCCCGCTCTTCATCGGTATTAGCAGCAGCAGCCTGACGACGCTTTTCATCTGCCTCGCGCCTTAGACGCGCCTTCTCTTGCTCTAACTGCGTAATAGTT
Source organism: uncultured bacterium (assembly GCA_964634665.1). Classification (GTDB taxonomy): domain Bacteria; phylum Deinococcota; class Deinococci; order Deinococcales; family Trueperaceae; genus JAHEBB01. Next base: position 7,933 of record CAZWJZ010000037.1, read on the forward strand.
GAACTAATAACCCGCTCGAGTTCTTCTTGTTCTTGTAATAAGGCAGCTTTGATGGCCAGTTTTCCTTCTTGGCTTGACTCTAAATTTTCAATGGCAGTATCTAATTCTGCTTGCTTAGTTGCCAGTTCAGCTTCATTGCTAATTAAGGATTCTTTTTGTCCGCTTAGGCTTGAGAGTTGCTCTGCGTGCTCTTGTTGCAAAACAGCTAAGTCATTAGCCTTAGTACTCAAACCCTCAAGCAAAGCAAGATCTTGCTCAGCAAGAAGAGATAAGTAGTAAGTTTTTACTTGCAAATCATGAAAATCAGTAGAGGTATTCAGTGCATTTGCAAAAGCACTATTACGCTGCTTATACAAATCAATCAGCAAACCTTCAACATGAGTTTTTAAATTAGCCACATCCGTCTGTAAACTACTTAAATCAGCCTGAGTGATAGTCAACTGTGTTGTTAAAGCCTCAATACTTGTTTCAAGCTCGAGTTTGTTTGATTTTAAGGCAGATAAATTCTGACTAATGCTATTTCGTTCTGCTATTTCTTGATTGAGTGCTGCTGCGTTAGAGCCAAGGCTTTCTTCAATAGAGTTTAATTCTGATTCACGCTCTTGAAGTAAAGACTCATAGGTAGCAACATCTTGCTCGAGTTGCGCTTGTAGGCTGCTACTTTCTTGCGCCAAAGAAAAAGAGAAGATTAGTATAAGACTTAAAAATAAGATTTGTTTTTTCATCTAGACCTCTTCACGTAAATGCTGAGCTATAGACAGGGCACTACCAATAATGCCAACCAATAATGAGAGTGCAAACAGCAAACCAGTTACCCGACCTAAAAGCCAAATATCTCGAACTAAAGGTAAAAACTGTAATTGCGAAGCCAAGCGGTTCACAATAAGCTGATAAGCAGGAATCACCAAAGCCAAAGAAATAAGAGCACTAAACAAACCTAACAAAAATCCCTCAATCAAAAAAGGTGCCCGAATGAACTCACGTGTTGCACCAACCAGCCGCATAACTTCAATTTCTCTAGCTCGAGCTGTTATGGCTGCCCGAATGGAGTTAACAATGGCAAACAGGCTACTTGTAAGAAGTACAATAATCAATATGGACCCTATTATTTGCACAGCATTATTTATAGCTATAAACGTTTGCGCAGCGTTAGAACTGTCTTGTACTTGCGCTACACCAGCTAAATTTCTAAGTTGATTCGTAACAGTTGCTTCAAAACTAGGGCTTAGTATTTTGACGTCAAAACGGTTTGGTAAAGGGTTGCCAATAAGATCCGTAGCTCTAGCAATGTTAGGTAAATCTCGACCTAAATCAGCAATAGCTTGTTCTTTAGGTATGTAATCAACCGTTGTGGTTTCAGGCCAAGCTCTTATTTGTGCTTGCAATAAAGCAACATCAGCAGTTTCAGATAAGTAAACACTGAGTTCTAACTCGCTTTGCACACGTTGCAACCAAGCGTTTAAATTGAGGGTAAGCAAACTAAAGCCAGCCAGCACGGTTAAAGACAAAATCATGGTGGCAATCGTTGACACACTCGCTACCCAATTAGCGCGAATAGCTTTAAATGCTTGCTGCCATGCGTACACTTAAATTGTCCTTCTAAAAGCTATTCGCTTAGTCATTTGAACCCACCAGATTAAATTACTTCAGTAGCGATTTTTCGCTCAACCATTTATACCAAATTTAAGGCTAACTAAGGTTATATGAGTAAATGCTAAAGTCAAGGCGTGTTTTAAAGAGCTAAGAGCAACTTAAAATGAAGAGGCTAAGTATTTTATTGCGCTTAAGCTAAAGCCTCAATAACAGCATCTGTAAACGTTTCTGTTGACGCGCTACCCCCTAATTCAGAGGTGCGTATATCTGAACTCAGAACCTTATTAACAGCAGCATCCATACGCCTAGCCACTTGCTTTTCACCTAAATACTCGAGCATCATGACTGCACTAAGAATAGCCGCTGTTGGGTTAGCAATACCTTTACCTGCAATATCAGGTGCGCTACCATGAACAGGTTCAAAAAGAGCATGGTCTTTACCTAAATTTGCGCTCGGAGCAATACCTAAGCCACCGACAAGTCCAGCCATAAGGTCACTCAAAATATCTCCAAACAAATTGGTTGTAACCATGACATCAAAGCTTTGGGGTTGCCTAACCAGCATCATGGCAGCAGCATCAACAATAAGATCATAAGTATCAACACTAGGCTCGAGTTTTGCTTCTTCTAAAGCAGTATTTAAGAATAATCCACTGGTGACAGGTAAAACATTTGCCTTATGAATAATGGCTAAACGAGAGCCGCGCTGCTTAGCTAAGTCAAGAGCTACTTTGCTTATGCGTGCACTTGCTTGCTTAGTAATGACCGCATCAGCAATGGCAGTATCACCATAGCGGCGTTCTTGCGCTACATAAAGCCCCTCAGTGTTTTCACGAACCATAAGCATATCAATGCCCTCAAGACTATCTTCAACAGGACGACTCTTAGCTGGTCTTAAATTAGCAAACAACTCGAGCTCTCGCCTTAAGTACCGAATGGCACTAAAAAAGCCCTCAACCGAATGTTTAGGGCTGGTAAACGCTCCTGCCAAAGTAGCGTCACTCGCTTTAATAATGGCTAGCGTTTCCCTAGGCACACTCGTACCAGTTTGCTCAAATGTCTCCCAACCTGCACTGGCAGTAACAAAGTCAAACTCGAGCTTTGTGGCTTCTAAAACACGTCTTGCTGCAGGAATAACTTCTTTACCTACACCATCACCTGCTAATAAACATAGTTTGTACATATTGCTCCTTCAGATTGCTTTATCTCTAAAAGCTTAAGAAACTGCTAAGTGCGTATGAGCATACCAATTGTTATTAGCTTTTATATTGAGCTAAGCTCGAGTTAGAAGTGCTAGACTAGCCTAATGGATTTGCATGGCAAACTAAGCGAAGGTGGGCTCGCTAGTTTACTTCAGTACTTAGCTATGAATAACGTTACGGGCGTACTTACCTTGAGGCAATTTCAAGGTACCAAAAGCTATATCTTTTTTAGGAACGGTAAACTGGTTCATGCAGGCTTAGGTGAGCAAAGCGAAGCGGGTGTAAGAACAGATATAGATGCACTGGCTGTCTTGCTGAGCTGGGGTGAAGGACGCTTCTCTTTTCATAAAGATATACAAGCACCCATTGAAAGCCAAAAACTACCCTTAGAGCAAGCACTCCTTGAAGCAATAAGACGCGTTGATGAAAGCAAACGTTTAGGTCGAATGTTACTCCATGAAGACACTGTGTTAAGCCTAAAACCTTTAGGCCCAGACATTAGTAAAGTCTCAATAAGTGTCGGTGCTATGCAATTTATGGGGTATTTAAACGGTCGAGATAACTTAAGAGATTTAGCCTACAAAAGACAATTACCGCTAGAAAATGTACTTGCTTACGCAGAAGAACTTTTAGAGCATGACTTAGCCACCATGACAGCTGTACTAGTATCGCCTGTCTTTGTAGCAGATTTAAAGCACCTACTCATAGATTTTTTAGGACCAGTAGGCAGCATATTGCTAGAAGACGTACTTTACGATTTAAACCTAACGGATAAACAAGTACCTGAACGACTCATCCATGATGTCATAGGAGGCTTGCGTAAACAACTCGAGTCTGAAGGTAGTGCCTTATGGTTCGAGCGGGAATCTCGTAAGCTTTGCAGTCACTATGGCATTACGGTATTTGCCTGATAAGTAAGAACTTTTGATTTATGCACCAAAAGGGCTTTTGTACTAAGCTAAAGACTACTGCTGTGCTGCTTGCCTTTATTCCTTTTTTGTCCGGTAAGAGCTTCGAATAGACGGGTGAACTGGGTAGGGCAGTTCTGCTTCTACCAAATTCCAAATGTTAACAAAACTGAAGCTTTATTATTCTCTTATAGCGGACCTTATACTAAGCTAATCCATAGTACGTTTGCAATATAACTGAGTTTATTTGTCCTTATTCGTTCCACTCGGATTTGTTTCTATTTTGCAAACAAACCTTGGAGATACTTAATAGCAAGTCTTTTAAAACCCTTGGTGTTAAAAAAGAAGAAAAGTTCTTAGTTTAGAAACTTGCAAAACATAAGCTTAAAGCCCCAGAATCCCTGAGGCTTAGGGTTTTGGCCTTAAGCTCAACCTTAACCGTAGCTTCCTTCAAAAGAAGGATGACAAGAATGATTAAGAGTCTTAGACTTTAGCTTATGAATGAGACAATGCCTGAAAAAGGTAATAGCAATCTCAAAACGCGAAAAACTGACTTAAAGCCAGTTAAAGTTACTGCACAAGCAGCGAATTCTTTAGAGCAAGTCATTACTAATGTATTAAGCAAATTGAGTAATGCAGATGTCTTGGCAGCCAAAAAACGTGTTCAAGACAAAAAAGCAAACTACCAAAACGATAAGCAAGCGCTTATAGAAAGCATTATAAAAGAAAAAGTACAGCAAACAGCTTTAGTAGGCGCAGCAAGCTCGAGTGCTTCATTAATACCAGGTTTAGGAACCCTTGCTTCTTTAACGGTAGGTGCAGTTGCTGATGTATCTGCAAGTCTTAAGCTTCAGTCAGAAATGGTCTTAGAACTTGCTGCTGCTTATGACTACCCGCTTAGTGATTTTGACCAGCAGAAACTAATCTTCTTGGTTACAGGTGTTAGTACAGGCAGCAATGCCCTTTTTGGACGCATGGGGCGAGAAATGACCAAAGCTATATCTGAACGCTACGCTAAAAAATGGTTTTTAAGGGCTATTCCTATTGTAGGTGTTGCCACAGCAACCGCTACAAACGCCTTAACAACTTACCTAATTGCAGCCCGAGCAAAAAGCTATTTCGAAGGGGAGAGCATACTACCTAACTGGCAAGAAAGCCTAAAGCAAATAAGCAAACTCGAGCGTGAAAAGCTTAGAGCGTGGTTGCAGGCTGTTAGGTCTGCAAAAGTACCTGATGAGGTTTCTAAGCTTAAAGATAAATTAAAAGACTAAGCATTAGGGTTGTTGTTATCTAAAGCTTCGTTTTCAACTTCAGTCACTTCGTTTACTAGGGGTTGCTCTGCTGTTTGATAGGCAGGGCGTTTGTATAAGTATTCTTCGATAATGACTTTACCTAAGGCGACACTTGGTACGGCTAACAGTGCGCCTAGTAAGCCAAACATACCTGCGCCTGCCAAAATAGCTAAGAGTACAGTCACAGGATGCAAGTTTGTACTCTTTGACAAAATATAGGGTCCAAGTAAATTTCCTTCTAATTGGTTAGCAATAATAAATACAATAATTGCACCTAAAGCTGCCCAGGGGCTAACCGTGAATCCGAGTAAAACAGCTGGAATAACACCAATAATTGGGCCAAGGTAAGGTACAAGATTAAAAATAGCAGCTAAGAAACTTATGGCAAGGCGTGACGGGATGCCAAGTACACTCAGGCCAATATAAATAAATATGCCAAGGCAGAGGGTTATGAGAAGTTGACCACGTATGTAACCACCGACAGCAACATCTGCTTTTTGGCTTAAATCTTTGACTAGTGATCGGTAACGCACGGGGAATATGCGTCTAAAACTCTCAACAAATTTAGGAAAGTCAGATAAAAAATAAGCACTGGCTAATATGATTAAGACTATTTGAAGGGTTGTTGAGATGATAGAGGTTGCCCCTGATAGTAAAAAAGATGGCCCTGACTTGGCAAGCGTTTCAAGAAAATTATTAATGCTATTTACTGCGCTAGTAAGAATATCTTGAAGGCGTTCTTGCAGCAAAATACTTAGTTGTTCATCTGAAGTTTGCACACCAAAACGTTCGGATAAAAAGCTTGGTAGGTTGTTACTTAAATTTGTCCACCACGTTGCTAAGGTTCCGGTCATACCTGCTATTAAGCCGCTTATGTTATCAAAAGCAAGGGGTAGTAGCGAGATAAAACGGCCAAGCTGACCTATAATTTCTGTTAATAACACCGAACCTAAGATTAGTAAGGTGCTAAGTGATATGTAAACAATGACAACGCTGAGTGAACGACGAATGCGAATACGACCTAGCAGGTCAACAACAGGATTTAATACATAAGCAACAACAAAGCCAATAATGCCAACTTGCAGTGCAAAAATATAGCCACTACGGTATTGAATAAGCAGAAAGATGATTAGACTAATACCTAATAAATAGGTAAAAGCTCTTACCCAATAATGCTGCCAAATGAGCTCAAAAGAGGTGGGTTCTTCATGTGACATAATTAGGGTCCTACAAAGAGACTTTGGGCAGCGTCACGAACTGCTGCAGGTGAGCCTATGCTCTGACCAAAAAATCTACCATCAGGAAACCAGATTTCAAAGTGCAACCGAGCGCCACGTGTAGAGCCAGCAACACCATCATCGGTACCTGAATTGCCAACAGCAGCAATCACTTGTCCTCTATAAACCTGCTGGCCAACCTCAATATCAGGTTCAATAGCTGACAAGTGAGCATAACGAAGAATACGACCATCAGAAAGCTCGAGCCAGACTTGGCGACCACGTAAAAGATTGAGGTCATCTTCGTTTGCACCTCTATCAGCTACTTTAGCTAAAAGGGCTTCCCAGTCAGGTTGAGAAAGTTCTGTATAGACTGTATCTGCTCTTATGACCATGGCATCTGCAGAGGCTATGACGGATTGACCAAAAACAATGGGTGTACCTGAGTCATTGCCGTAAAAGTCAAAGCCTTGGTTTTCACCTCGCCTGTAAATGCGGGGACTGCTAGGTAAGTAACTGTCATCTTCGGGCAAGCTCGCGCCGGGAACAGGAAACCAGAGGCCCTCTGGAGCAAGACTTGCTTGTATTTGTGGGCTAGGTGCATTAAGGATGCTTGTTTTTAGGGTTTGGTTTTCAGATCTTAGTCTAAAGAAGCTAAGGGTTATGAAGATGCTAAATAAAAAGAGGAGTAAAAGCAAATACCAACCGGGTTTAATTCGTTTTAATGTTGTCATAGTAACCTCATGCGGTTTGCCTAACCTAAGGCCGTCTCGCTAAACTTGACTAACCTAGGCCAAACTTAAAAAGTGAATTATTTTACAGCTTAGTTCACTTTAAATTTCCACAAGAGTGTAACACGATAAAAAAAAGCTAAGGCAAATTTGCCTTAGCTTTAAACTTATTACTGTAGATTTACTTATGCAGAAACGGTTTTACCTGCACGAATACAAGAGGTGCAAACACGCATACTTTGAGCTTGGCCATTACGCCAAACTTTTGTGCGCTGTAAGTTAGGATATTTCCAAGTTTTGGTTTTACCCGTTGTATTACGACCTACGCCGCCTTTACTTTTTGCCTTACCAGATTGAACAAGTAAATTACGAACAATCGGACCTTTTCCACAGACACCACATACTTTTGCCATAATGAGTCACCTCTAATTAATCTAAACTGATAATTTTCAATCAGTAAGCAGTTCTTTCTTGGCCTAATAAGCTCAAGTCAACCTTAGAATAATAGCATGATTTTAGAGCTTAAGACAAATCTGCTTAAAACTTCCCAATATCAAGCAAAAATCTACGTTATAATTTCAGCTCAAGAGAAGGAAAACAATACTTTGAAAGGATGCAACCATAAATGTCTAAGCTAAAACAATTCTTAGCTATCCTATCTTGCATCATGATAGGCACTAGCTTCGCGCAAGATATTCAAGATGAAGGCGACTTCATTATATCTTACGAATCATCCAATTATGACCTCTACATACAATATGCAAATGACCTAAAAAACTTAGGATTTTTTGAGTCAAAAATATCAGACCTTAATGACAGTATTGCTTTGCCCTATCATGTAGGCGTTGTTTTTGCACCCTGCGATGTTATAAACGCTTTCTGGAACCCAAATGATGTCACCATAACCATGTGTTATGAGCTCAAAGAGTTTCTTTACGATATGTTTCGGGCACAAACCAAATCTCAACAAGAACTCGAGTTTGCTGTTCTTGGCGCTATGGAATTCATCTTTTATCATGAACTAGGTCACGCCCTTGTTGATATTTTTGATATTCCGTTTACAGGCCGCGAAGAAGACGCCGTAGATCAATTCTCAACCGTCTTTTTAATAAGTCAAGATCTTGGTGTTGAATCAGCGTTATCAGGCGCATCCTTCTTTTATTTGACAGGCTCGAGCACCGATGATCTTGTTTTTTGGGGTGAGCATTCGCTTGATCAGCAGCGTTTTTACGATATTGTCTGTCTGGTTTATGGTTCTGACCCTGAGACTTACTCTCACTTAATTTTGCAAGAACAAAAAGGCTTTTTGCTTAGTAGTTCACAAGGTTACTTGCCTAAAGAAAGAGCCGATCGTTGTCCCTCTGAGTACTTTGATATTAGCCGTAGCTGGTCGACCTTACTTAACACCTATGTGGCTTTAAAAGAACCAGCTACAAGCCCTGAGCCTCAGGCTAATTTGCAGTTAGAACTTAGTGCTGCTTACGCTGCTAATAGCCTAGAAGGTATTTTAGAAGCAAATGATGATAAGTACAGCAGTAATGAATACTACGACACCTACACCTTAGATCTTAAAGAAGGTCAGGAAGTTCGCTTTGAACTGGTTTCACACGATTTTAATACATGGCTTATTGTTAAAGACCCTAACGGTAATAGTTTTTATAATGATGATTATACAAATGACTCTGGTTTTGCATCACGTTTAACCGTGCCTGTTGTTAACGCAGGGGAATGGACGATTGAAGTTACCAGTTATGAGGCAGAAGAAGTAGGTACTTACCTTATTGGTTACTACACAGTCGACAACACCTACAATAGTCTTGTTGAGGGCACCATAAGTGAATCATCTGATATTTTTAGTGAAACAGGCGAATACTTTAAGGTCTATGACTATCGCTTTGAAGAAGGCAAAGAGGTAGTGATTGCCTTAAGTTCGCTAGACTTTGACCCCTACTTATTTGTAGTAACACCAAGTGGTGAAAACTTTGTCAATGATGACTTTGAAAATCAAAAGAGCCTCTCAAGGCTCGAGTTTGTTGCACCTGAAACTGGTGATTACAAAGTTTATGTAACCACGCATAATGTTGCTGAAGTGGGTTCTTACCAAATGGTTATGGGCTTTAGTAGCCCTGCAACGCCGATTGAGGCAAGCCCAACTCCAAGCGAAACCCCAGTTGAAACGCCTACGCAAGAAGCTAGCGAAGAAGCAAGTACAGCTGAACCGCAAATAGATATTACTGATATGACTACGACAAAAGCGCGTAGCACGAATTTAGGTTCGCTAGAAGATAGTGATGATAGGTTAGATTCTGGTGAATATATTGATTACTACAGCATCGATATAAGTGCGGGTCAAGAAGCCAGCTTTACCCTTGTTTCAGCTGATTTTGAAACCTATTTGGCTGTCATGAATCCTGAAGGTGACATCTTTGAAGAAGATGAACTAGCCGATGATCCTAACCGCTCTAAACTAACGTTCACCGCAACCACAGAAGGAACATGGGTTGTTTTTGTAACAACCATGGAAGCAAACGAAACAGGTAATTATTTATTATCAATCAAAAAGTAAAGTTTTGCCTTCGCAGGCATTTCGGTTTTAATTTTTTGAAGTACTAGCCTTGAGTTCTTACAAGGAGTGTTGACTAAAAACAAAAGAGAATTAAAAAATACCCGCCCTTTCTTGGTGGACATTCTTTTAGGACCTCCCAAGAAATGTTTGTAGGCTTAAGCGACTGCTTAGCTATTTGAGATACAGTTGAATCAATGCTCAAAAAGGGTAACCACGTTCATGTAGCTCAAAATTTGACCATAGTCGGGCTTGACCCCGGTATTGCCAATTTAGGACTTGGAGCTATAAAGCAAGATGCAAAAGATGCCCTTTACTTAGGGAGCAAACTCGTAAGAACCCATGCAAAAACAAATATCAGAGATAGACTAAGAACCATTCATGATGAAACCAAAGCCTTTATGCTCGAGTTTCAACCTGACGCTTTAGCTATAGAAGGTCAGTACTTTCATCAGCAGCGTGAAGTTGCCTTTAAAGTTGGTCAAGCTGTCGGGGTTTGTTTACTGGTAGCAGCAAACTTAGATATACCTGTTTATGAGTATGGCCCTATGCAAGTTAAGCAAGCCCTGGTAGGAACAGGTCGTGCAAATAAAGCTCAGGTGAGCTTTATGGTGCGCGCTTTGCTGCATTTAAAGCAAGTGCCAGATAGCTACCATGTAGCTGACGCGCTAGCTCTTGCCTTAACCCATCTGAACAGTTACAAATTACAAGGTTTACACATTAAGTATTAATAGCAGTTCCGTGTAAGGCTGCCTTGCTTTTGGTAGAGCTTTATATTACCCCTTTAGCTAACAACTGTTGTTTGATAGGGCGATAACTCGTGGAAAAGTTAATAGTACTGAAGTTGCTTACTCGAGCTTGCATTTTCTAGAGCGTCAGCTGAGTCTAGTGCTTTGCCTGTGCCTATAACAACACAGTCTTGTGGATTTTCTGCTACACCTACGGGTACATGGGTGAGTTTTTGAATGTAAACATCTAGGTTGCGTAAGAGTGCGCCACCACCTGTCAAGATGATACCTCGCTCTACTACGTCTGCTATGAGTTCTGGTGGACCCATTTCAAGGACTTTGCGTACACTATCAGCCATTTTACTTAGAGAGCTACTAAGGGCTGAAATAATATCTTCTGTTGTTAGGGTTACGCTGCGGGGCATACCATTAATCAGATCACGGCCTGAAATTTCTTTACTTAGATTTTCTACGTCTGGTAAGAGTACGGCAGCGCCAATTTTTCTTTTTAGCTCTTCTGCTGTTCGATCACCAATGAGTAAGTTTTCTTTGCGACGAACGTACCTGATAATATCATCATCTAAAACATTGCCTGCAATTTTGACACTGTCACTTACAACTATGCCACCCAAGCTAATAATGGCAACATCTGTGGTGCCACCACCAATATCAACAATCATGGAGCCAATGGGGTCAGCTATGTTTATGCCAGCGCCTATAGCTGCGGCAATGGGTTCTTCAATTAAAAAGGATTTTTTTGCACCTAGCTCGTTAACTGCTTGCAGTACGGCACGCTTTTCAACTTCGGTAATGCCACTAGGTACACAGACCATGATATTAGGTCTTAAAAAACGACCGGGTCCTTTAAGGACTTTGCGCGTGAATGCACGAAGCATTTTTTCGGTTAAGGAGTAATCTGCAATGACACCATCTGCCATTGGTCTGATAGCCCTAATGCTGTCGGGTGTGCGCCCAATCATGTTGTAGGCATCTGTACCTACAGCTTTTACTTCTAAAGTATTTTTAGTTACCGCAATTACAGCGGGTTCACGAAGAACAACGCCTCTACCTTTAATATAAACCCGAACATGGGTTGTACCTAAATCAATACCAATCATCGTTTTCGCCCTAACTCTAAAGCTGTTTTAAGATTATGAAGTTTAGTGAATCAAAACCAAAAAACCTTCATAGCAGTGTATCAGTTACAGTATGAGACATATTTAGCGAGCTGGCACAATGAAAAACCTAGCACCTAAGCGCCTAAGTTAAATGATGAATCTCACAATACAAAGGTGCAATGAGGTGCCTATTCGTAATAAGCACCTTCTTGAGAGCCAACAAAAGCAGGTACGTCATAATCTAACAGCTTACGAATAACGGTAATTTGGCCAATATGCAAATAATAATGCCCAATGACTCTGGTTAGTAAAGAACCTATATTTTCAATCTCAAAAGATTTTCGGGTAGTAAAATGATGCTTTAAATCTGTCTCAGTAAGCGATAACAAATAACTATCACTCTGCTTAATAACATCTTCCCAAACAGCCCACATAGCTGCAAAGTTTGGTGTCGCACTTTCATCTTTCTTACGTAAAAAAGACAAATCAGCCACAACGGGTAAAGCGCGAGACTCGAGCCAGTAGCTTTGTTCTTGGGCGGCTAAGTGCGCAATCATCCAAGCGACACTGTTCATGCCGCCAACGCGTTTTTCTAAATCACTTTCGGTCATGCCTTCAACAGCGCGTCTTAATTCTCTACGAACATGGATAGTGTAACGAACCAAATGTAAACTCATAAAGCTAGTTTAACAGGGGATGCGCTTAGCCGTAATGGCTTGTCTTTGAAAAAAAGACAAGCCTTCATTCTGCTAGCTTTTTATGAGTGACTGACCGGTCATAACCTCAGGTTTGCTAAGCCCAAGAAGTTCCAAGATGGTTGGTGCTACGTCTCCTAAGATGCCACCATCTCGTAACTCTATGGTTTTATCTTCTGAAATTAAAATGCAAGGCACAGGGTTCGTGGTGTGAGCTGTGTAAACTTTGCCATCTTCGGTAAGCATTTTCTCAGCGTTTCCATGATCAGCAATAACTATGACAGCACCCGCTTTGGCTTGAATGGCTTTAACGAGCTGCCCAAGACTATCATCTGCTGTTTCGCAAGCTTTAATGGCAGCTTCAATGACACCAGTATGCCCAACCATGTCAGGGTTAGCAAAATTAATCAAGATAAAATCATCATCATAGGTTTTTATGCGCTCTAAGGTTTTTTGGGTAAGTTCTTTAGCACTCATCTCAGGTTTTAAATCATAAGTCGCTACATCTTGAGGGCTTTGAACAATCTGCCGAGATTCACCTTCAAACGGTTTTTCTACCTGTGCGTTAAAGAAAAACGTCACATGAGGATATTTCTCGGTTTCTGCTGTGTGATACTGCGTTTTACCTGCCTTAGCCAGTACTTCAGCTAATGGCTCAGTTACAACAGGCAACTCAACAGCGTGGGGCGCTTTAATGTTTTTATCGTATTGCATTAAGCTCGAGTACTTGAGCTTTGCGGTTTTGCAGCGTTCAAACTCATTCCAGTTTGAATCACCTAAGAGCGCGTAACTTAGCTGCCGCGCCCTGTCAGCCCGAAAATTAAAGAAGAAAACCCCATCATTATCGTTTATTTCTGCAATGGCTTTGCCATTTTTTGTTATGACGGTTGCCGCAACAAACTCATCGGTTTCACCACGTTCATAAGCAGCTTTTACGGCCTCTACGGCACTACTTGCAGTGTATTTGCATTTGGCACAGACAATAGCCTCATAAGCCTGCCGTACTCGCTCCCAGCGATTATCTCTATCCATGGCATAGTAGCGACCCATTACACTAGCAATTTGAATATCTGCGTTTAAGCTAGTAATTTTTTCTTCTAGTGCTTGCATAAATCCAAGTGCGCTATCTGGCGCAGTGTCACGACCATCGGTAAATACATGTACAAAGCAGGCTTTGTTTTTTGACGCCGCAATCTCTAATAAGCCATACAAATGCTGAATGTCACTATGCACCCCACCATCACTTACCAAACCCATAAAATGAATACGGTCACTTGTTGCAAATAAAGTATTTATGACTTCATTGTTTGCAAGTTCACCCGAATCAATTTTTTTCTGAATAAAGCTAAGAGACTGCATAACAATGCGACCTGCGCCAATGTTTAAATGACCCACTTCGCTGTTACCCATTTGTCCTTTAGGCAAACCAACCGCTTCTCCAGAGGCTTCTAGTTGCGTGTGCGGGTAGCTTTGCATGTAACTATCAACGTTTGGGGTGTTAGCAAGATCTACTGCGTTACCCGGGCCAGCAAGCGCCAGACCAAAACCATCAAGAATAACTAACATTACTGGTTTAACCATATCTACTCCTTGGTATAAAAACTAACTGTTTGGTTTTGCAATAAAAGCTTGCTTCTCATGTCTATCAAAGCCTGCATTTTCATAAAAACTTAAAGTAGCGTCATCTTTTCGCCCTGTAATACTAAACTGATTTCATCGTGTCATAAGACTTAGCGAGTCTGAGCGTACTCTCCTAGGTCGGAATTATAAAGTCTTACGACATTTATAATTCAGCTTAGTATAAGCAAGATAACTTTATAACATCCTTCGCGCCAAGCAAACGCCAAACAATGGCTCAGTAAGGCCTTGCCAAAACCTCGCTTTCGAACGCCAGCATGCGTCACCACATTTTCAATAAGACCATAAGGCCGACAGGCTCTGGTTAAATAAGGAATGACGCTGCTAGTACAACTCTTATGCATTTCAAAAACCCCAAAATCACTAAACCTAGAGCTCGCCATAATCACGGGCCAAAGTTCTTCCATGACAACCTGCCCAGGCAAAGCATCATCAGTTTCATGCAAAAAAGAATAAAGCTCGAGTAATGCACTTAAATCATCAAGCTCGAGCTTACGAATATTCATCAAACCACCTTTTGTGTTTACTTCCAGCGACCTAAAGCTCGAGCGACTCTGCTATCTAAAATATCAAAATCTTCTTCGATTACATCATCATTGTGTTTGGCTAAGGCGTGGGCTACATAACAGCGAGCTACGCTTTCTAACTCAGCTTTAAAGGTGGGTTCTGCAAGTACTAGAGGTAAAAGCTCATTGAGTTTCTCTAGTAGGTATTGTTTTGCTAAGTGAATCGCGACATTGCGTTCCTCTTCACTGAGTATCGACGTAAGTGCTGTTGGGTTTACTGCTAACATTTGACTAGAGGTTATTACTTTTGGTTCTTTGGCGTAGTGTTGGCAGGTGTCACAAAGATCATCTTTTTCATGCAAAGCTTCACAAAGAATGCAAGGCGTCCAGCCTTGAGCAAGTTTACGTTCTTTTAGTAAGAGCATAGCTTTGGCTGCCTGCATGGTGCTTTGCGCAATGGGTTCGGGTAAATCGCCTAGGGTTCTAGCAAAGTTAGCTAAGACCTGCGGGTCTATATGAACTGCTTCTTCAACAACTTCGTCAGGTGTTTGATAGGGGCGCCCAACCCTAAAGCGAATATCTCGAATATCTTTTACGCCAAACTTCACTTGGTAAACATCTAAAAAGCGTTGACGTTGCATCATGAGGTGCATGCTGGTTTCACTATCAGTCACTTCTATATACAAAATATTATCTTGCAACGTTTTTGCTTCAGTGAATTTAGCTAATTCTGGTCCCGCAACTTGCGGCCATAAAAGCACAGATTCAGCACGTTTGACTGCACGTTTCATGCCACCGCGTTTAAAAACTTCAGCCAAAATATCTGACACATGGCCTTTGCTTTTTTTTGGCTTTTTGTAGCTATGCGCGTAACGCTTTTTATTAAACTCATCCGCCGACACTAAAGCTGCCTCCTGCCACATGATAAAGCGCATCATAGTTTGCTGGTGTTTCCGTACCACTTACGAGTGCTTGAGGTGTACGTGCCGCCAAATCAAGTAAATAAGCTCGTCTATTAGCATCTAGCTCCGCTGTAAAATCATCAAGCAACAAAAAGCAGAAGTGATTAAATTAAGCCAAGTGACCCG
>CAZWJZ010000038.1:0-20084 GCA_964634665.1 uncultured bacterium
GAGGGTGCGCTGCGTAGCATCATCTAGGCGGGTACCAAAGCGTGAAAAAGCTTCGAGTTCTTCAAATTGCCCAAAATCTAAACGTAAGCGCCCCGCAATATCTCGGTAAGCTTTAAGTTGCGCTTTGCCACCCACCCGAGAGACCGATAAACCAACATCAATGGCTGGTAAGACGCCTCTTTGAAATAAAGCTGATGACAAATAAAGCTGTCCGTCAGTAATAGAGATGAGGTTTGTAGGAATATAAGCGGATAGGTTCTGAGCTTCAGTCTCAATAATAGGTAGTGCGGTTAAAGAACCTCCACCCATAGCATCATTTAAATGGGTAGCACGCTCTAAAAGTCTTGAATGAAGATAAAAAATATCCCCTGGAAAAGCTTCCCTGCCTGGGGGTCTACGCAACAACAGGGAAAGCTCACGGTATGCCCTTGCGTGACGTGTTAAATCATCATAAACAATAAGCACATCATGACCAGCATTCATAAACCATTCAGCCATACTGCTTGCAGCGTAAGGTGCAATGTACTGCAAGCCTGGGGGGTCTTCCCCATTAACAACCACAACAACACAATAATTCAAGGCATCATGCTCTTTTAGGCTACTAATAACCTTTGCAACCGCAGACCGACGCTGCCCAATTGCACAATAAACGCAAATCACAGAACTGTTTTTTTGATTCAGGATTGTATCTAAAGCCAAGCTAGTCTTACCTGTCTGCCTATCACCAAGAATGAGCTCTCGTTGGCCTTTGCCTATAGGAATAAGGGCATCAACAAGTTTAACACCTGTTTGCAAAGGCTGAGAAACAGCGGAGCGCTGCATAATGGCAGGGGCTGAGCGTTCAATAGGGTAGCGCTCTTCAGCATCCAGAAGGCCTTTATCATCAATAGGTCTACCTAAAGCATCAACAACACGTCCAAGCAGGGCCTCCCCTACGGGAACATCTAGAACACGCTCGGTACGCTGCACTAATTCATCTGCTTTTAAAGTCACTTTATCAAGCAAAATGACACCAACATCATCTGTAGCCAAATCAAAAGCAAGCCCATAACCACCGCTAGCAAACCGCAGGAGTTCCTCAGAACGCACACCAGGTAGACCTGAAACTCGAGCCACTCCTTGGCTGACTTGTGTGACACGACCAATTTCCTTGAGTTGCAATTTTGATTGATGCTGTTTTCGGTCAAACTCGAGTTTCGTCAAGGTAGTTTCTAACATTTGATTTAAGCTATTAGGGCTTATCATGCCTCAACTACTTCTTGCTTTATCACCTTTTCATTGCTCAGCTTATTAGCCACTGATGTTTCTAGACTATCTAAATATGCTGCAAGCGACCAGCTTAGGTTTTGATCATAAATGTTGAGTTCTAAGCCACAAATTAAGTCTGCACGCTGCTCAAGTTGCAAACTGAAGGTTTGCTTTAACAGTCCTTGCAAAGCTTCATGAAGTTCAGCTTGATTTTCTTTTGACAAAGGAAAAGAAGTTACAAGCTGAACTTCATTGTCAGCTCGAGCTAAGGCCTGCTGCATAGCCTCTTGTTCTGATTGGTCTAAATGCTCAAGCTGTCTAATAAACACTTTAAGCACCTGCTGCTCGAGTTCTGCATCTGCAAGCTCAGTTAGGGCTTGGCGCATGCTTTGGTATAGCTCTTTGCTTATGCGTTTTTCTAATGCTTTCATAAACGCTTCTTTTTCTTTTTCTACGACCTGCTGCCATTGAGTCCGTTGACTATCTACTTCAGCTCGAGCTTCTTTAGTTAAAGCTTGCTTGCTTAGATCAGCGTCATGGCGGGCTTGTAGTAATAATTTTTCTCGTTCTTCATCTAGCTGTGATTGCTGTTCATGGTAGCTCTGCAAGGCTGCCTCTGCATCTGCTTCACGTTTTTTTGCATCTTCAATCTGAGCAACAATTCCTGCTTGGCGTTCCGTCATTATTTTAGTAATGGGACCATAGAGAAAACGTCTTAGTAGAAAAAGTAGAATCAAAAAATTGATGATTTGAGCAACAAACGTAAACCAATCAAAGGTCATAGCTTAAACCTCGTCTACTATCATACTTAGACTTAGAGAACCAAAGTTGTCTTTTAAGAAAAACCGGAGACCTTAACTTAAATGTTGAAATCAAGGTCTTACCCCGCCTCGATAACTCGAGCCCAGAAGGGATTTGCAAAAATCAGGATGAGGGCAACCACAAAACAGTAAATGGCGGTTGATTCGACCATTGCTAAGCCTACATAAAGGGTGCGAGTAATGGTGTTTGCCTCATCGGGTTGTTGGGCAATAGCGATTAACGCTTGGGTAAGCGCTCTTGCTTCGCCAATCGCAGGTCCAATGGAGCCTATTGTTATGGTGAATCCTGCCATTATGATTGAAATCATGCCTATAAGTCCAACATTATCCATAAAATCCTCTTCCTAATCTTTTGATACGTAATACCTAGCTTTTAGCTACAGTTTTGTCTTTTTTATCTTTATTTGTGGTTGCTGAAGCAATAAAAACCACCGCCAAAATGGCAAAAATATAAGCTTGAATGACGCCAATAAGTAAGCCAAAAGCCTGCATGATGATGGGTAAGAATAAAGGTGCAATGGCTAGCAAAATAGCCACAATCACGCTGCCACTCATTATGTTGCCAAAGAGCCGAACTGCTAAAGACAAGGTTCTTGATAACTCACCAATAATGTTAAAGGGCAACATGATGACATTGGGTTGAATGTACTGCAGCAAGTAGGCTTTAAGGCCATTACGGCTAATACCAAAAAAGGGAACTGCAAAAAACACAGAAACAGCTAAGGCTGCGGTTGTTGAAAGTGACCCTGTGGGTGGTTCAAAACCCGGAATAATAGTGAGTACATTAGCTGTTAGGATGAATAAAAACAGTGAACCAATAAAGGCTAAATAAGGGTCTGGGTTTTGCTGGCTCACTTCTTCAATTTGATTTTGTAAAAACGCAACAACTGCCTCAAGTGCATTTTGGCCTCGACTAAGTTGAACACCAGCACTGAGTTTGCGCGTGAACAGCCAAGAAATAAAAACCAGTAAAGCTATCACAAGCCAGCTATAAACAAGCGTAGCGTTAATGT
Organism: uncultured bacterium; assembly: GCA_964634665.1. Taxonomy (GTDB): domain Bacteria; phylum Deinococcota; class Deinococci; order Deinococcales; family Trueperaceae; genus JAHEBB01. The sequence goes on from CAZWJZ010000038.1 coordinate 3,083, forward strand.
TAATAAAGCGCCACTGCCAGAAAATAAGTTCATCTGGACTAAGCCTCATGGTTTACGCCCTGTAATGACGGTTTTACCATCATCATATTTTTACCAAGCCAATTTGATAGCAAAACTCGAGCTAGCATAAAGCCTAAAAATGCAAATAACAAACGTTGCCAACTAGCTGCCATAAGGAAGTAAAAGCCGACAAGTGTGATTGCCGTCCTGATAAAAAAACTTAAGGCAAATAAGACGGGTATTTGCTCAGCTTTGACCATGCGTTTTACGGTTAGCCATAAACCCCCGTAGTAAAACACACCTAAAACCATTCCTGCTAAACCAACAGCTAAGGCGAGTATCATACAATTACCTCTTTTTTCGTGAACGGAGTTTTTAATAAAGACCGTAAAGCCAAAGGAGCTAGTAGACAAGTCCCAAGCGACACAATAATCATGCCTAAAAACAACTCAGGAGAAACCGCCCATTCACCTAAACTAAGCCCTTGCTGCATAATGATGAGCCCAATTTCAGCTCTCGGAATCATACTAAGGCCTAAAACCAGAGCACTCGATTTACCAAGCATGAACAAAGATGGCACGCCAGCGCCAATAAACTTTCCTAAAATGGCAGCCATGAGTAGCAGCGTTCCAACACCAGCTGCCATGCCCAGTGAACTCGGATCAATAGCTAAGCCAATACCAATAAAGAAAAAGGGAACAAAAAAATCATACAGCGTTTCATAAGAACCCTCCATTTCAACAGCTTTTGGATCTCGACTAAAAACAAGACCAGCAAAAAAAGCACCTATCGCTACTGAAAAACCTAATAAGCCTGCAAAAGCAGCAAACATCATGCCAATTCCCGTAACAGTAAGCATAGGGTCAGGCGGCCGCTCGAGTTTCTCAAAAAAGTGGGTAAGCCGCAGTTCTACAAAGTGAGCAAAGAAGTAGCAAAGCCCTGCAAATAAAGCGCCTTTGGCCAAAAAGATGACTACAGTAAGAAGACTTAGAGCAACTAAGTTGCTTGCTTGCCCGTTTTGAAACAAAGGTACTAAAGTCATCAAAAGTGCCAGCAAAAGTACGGCAGAAATATCATCTAATTCAGCTACGTCAAGCAGTAGTTCGCCTTCTTTAGTATGCAATTTACCTGCTTCTTGCCAGACATTAACTGCCACACCAACACTGGTGGCTGAAAGCGCAACAGCAACAAATAAGCTAGGAATCAATGGGTAGTTTAAAAGCCAGTAGCTAATCATAAAACCAAAACTAGCGCTTACTAGCACATCCCAGAACCAGATCATACTGGCACGTCTTAGTTGTTTAATTAGACCTTTTAGGTTGGCTGATAAACCCACACGAAACAACAACATAACGACGCCTAAATTGGCAAACACTTCAAATACCTCGCTAGTTGGCAAATTTAAAAATGCCCAACGACTATTGATGAATTGCAAGCCAAACCCTAAGCCTATAAAGCCAATCAAAGAGGGTAAGCCAAGTTTTTGCAGAATGGCTTTGCTGTACATGGCTAACACAATAATGAAGCCCATGAGCAATAAGAGCCATGCAACTGTGCTTCCATTATCAATCATGCTTAGCTTCTTCTTTAAGCCAATGCCAAGCATTTAAGCAGCCTAAAAATATGCCTGCAACCAAAAGCATTAGCGTCCAAGAAAACCGACTAGGATAGCGATTATCAATCCAAACACCCAAGGCGATACCTAAAACAGTTGGGATAGTAATGGCCCAACCAATAAGCCCAAACATACCCAAACCAAACCAGAGTGCTTTTTTCTCATGCCGTGCTTTGAGTTTACGATCCGCTTTATCGCCAACCGTTTGACTAAGCGCAGTATCTAGCTCAGCATCAGGTTTTTGCTCAGCCACCTTGTCCTCCCAATTCAATAAAATGACGCATCACATCTGCTTCAAGCCTAGCTAAACTCGAGCGTAATTTTTTTTCTTTATCGTCTAGTTGATTAAACTCTTCTGCCACGGTAGCACGTAAGGCAGCTAAGTCATCGCCTTGCACAGCTCGTCTGCTAGAAATGCGAACCAAACTGCCTTGCTTAACAAGTAAACCCTCATCTAGCGCTAGATAGTTTTCTTGCCCAGTAGCGTCACTAAAAATGAGCAAACCTGGCACTAAGGCAGTCACAAAATCAATGTGTCTTGGCAGCAAACAAAACGAGCCATTAAGGGCTTCCGCTATTATTTTTTGAACAGGCTCATCAACCAGAATATCAGTAGGTGTCAAAACTTTAAGCTGCATCAGACTCCACCTTTTTTACTTCACGCTTAACATCATCTAAGCTACCAATCATAAAAAGTTTGGTTTCTGGCACATCCGCAAATTCATCATCCAAAATGCGCTCACAACCACGCAAAGTATCCTCAAGACTTACCTGTCGCCCCTCAATACCTGTAAAAACCTCGGTACTAAAAAACGGTTGCGTTAAAAAACGCTCGAGTCGTCTGGCTCTATACACGGTGTTGCGATCTTCTAAAGCAAGTTCTTCTAAGCCAAGCATGGAAATTATGTCTTTGAGATCTTCATAAACAGCAAAGGTACGTCTCACTTCTTGTGCAACCTTGTAATGCCTCTCACCTAGCACCGTTGGGCTCAGCATTTTAGAGCTTGATTGCAGTGGATCAACCGCAGGATAAAAGCCTTCGCTTGCCCGTTTTCTTGATAAAACAATAGAGGCCGACAGATGCGAAAAAATATGAACCGCAGCTGGATCCGTGAAATCATCGGCCGGCACATACACCGCCTGTACCGAAGTAATAGAGCCATTTGGTGTACTACAAATCCGCTCTTCTAATTCGGCAAGTTCAGTACTAAGGGTTGGTTGATAGCCAACGCGTGAAGGCATTCTTCCTAAAAGACCTGAAACTTCAGACCCTGCTTGTACAAAACGAAAAACATTATCAATAAGCAGTAAAACGTTTTGCCGCTGATCATCACGAAAGTACTCAGCGATACTTAAAGCAGCGTGACCCACCCGAAAACGACTCCCAGGAGGCTCATTCATTTGCGCAAAAATCATTACGGTACTAGCAAGCGCACCAGTAGCTTGCATTTCACGGTAAAGCTCCTCCGCTTCTCGGCAACGCTCACCAATGCCGCAAAAAAGACTCACCCCCTGATATTGCTTCACCATGTTATGAATCAATTCAGTAATCAGCACCGTTTTGCCAACCCCAGCGCCCCCAAAAAGCCCCGCCTTACCCCCAAGCTCTAACGGGGATAACAAATCAATAGCTTTAATACCCGTAAGAAACACTTCCGAACTACTAAGTTGCTCAGAAAGCTTAGGAGGTGCTTGCAAAATCGGTCGAAGCTCGAGTTCTTCTAGTTTCCCTTTGGTGTCAATCGCTTCGCCAAATACATTAAGCATTCTTCCTAACAGACTTTTGCCAACGGGTACTTCTAAAGGATGCCCTGTATCATGCACTTTTTCGCCACGAGCTAGCCCTTGGGTTGGTGTTAATGAAATGCAGCGTAGGGTTTCGTGATCTAGGTGGCTTATAACTTCTAGAACAATTCGCCCTTTTTTTCCTGCTCTTAATTCTTGCTTTAAGGCAGGTAGCTTTAAGTCAAAGCGAACATCAACCACGCTGCCTTTTACAGCAATAATTTGTCCTGCATTATCAGCCAAATTATGTGCTTGTTTCCTTGTAATTAGGGTGTCCGTCGCAGTACCTCCGAGGGTCAAAAGTGCTCTTTATTTCATGAATTCCTACTAATTTAGTAAAGCATATTAGACCCATAATGCAGTCAGGAAATATCTTCCGAATTTGTCAGAAAATCTCGCTAGCATTTCTGCCTTTTTTGTGGTATTCCTCAGCTCTGGTTAAATCAGTAGGTTTGTGTATTTTGTCAACAATGTCATGGTAACTTTATAAACTAACACTGAAATTGATTTTGTTCTTTTATATAAAAACAGCCTAACGATGCCTTTGCTCACCCACAGTTTTTTGAGCCAAATGAAATAATGCTTACTCGCAGGCTTTCTTATTTTAGCTAAATAGCCTTTGCAAAAATCATTAAAACCAATCATTTCTGAGCGTTTAAGCAGTTACTTAGTCGATTTTGATAGTAGTAACGCAACTGCTGCCTAAACTAAAAAATAAATATACTTTGTTTTGCTGCAACCTGTTCTTGAAATACAAATATACACTTTAGGAGCTTTTCCGCATTAGATTCGACACTATTGCTTTACGAACGATGTAAGAGGCCCTGGATAGCCTGGTATACCCACCTTACCCAACACCCAGCGATCTAAACCCCAAAAGCCTGCGGTACGCCAAGCTAGTACAAGCAAAGTGGCAAAGATGAAGAGTAGGGGATTGGTTGATACTGTTCTAGCAAGTAACTGGCGTTCATAAAGCCTCCAAAAAATGCGGCTATCCCTGTAAATAAGCCTAAGTGCAATACCAACAATAATCTCACCAAAAGTGACTAAGTAACTAAATAAACTTGCGTTAGGTAATGCCACTTGATTAATAAACCAAGCATAGTAACCCTGCACATCAGGATGTTCACCTGTTGTCTTTGTTAGTGCACCATTAAGCAAGCCCGTTACTGCAGAACCAGCAGTTTTACCCACCCATGCGCCGGCGGGGTTGGTGAATATACCCCAACCAGCAACAAGCCATTCATAACCCACATAAAGGCGAATAATTGCCCAGAGGGGGGCGAGGCGAGTATCCCCAAACAAAAAACGGCTGATGGTTGGTTCAGGGATCTCAAGGTGAGATTTTTGAGGAGGTATTTTGCTCTTAAGATTAGTTGTAGTCCTAATTAGATTCCTTTTGATGCTGATCTTTAAAACCTAAAAAGCATTGGGGGGATGAATTAACAACCCAAGTACTAACGCGTTTAAATCTGAAGAGTATTGCTACCGAATTGATTCCTCTTACATAATTAAGGTTCAAATAAACTGCTTTACGAAGGTCAATCTTAAAAGTGTAAATGCGAACCTTTTTTGGGTTTCCAAGATGCCACTTCATAACTTGGGTTAATAGGATAAGATTCAAGATCAGCTTCTCGCTTAGTTTCATACGATTTCACTAAGACGGCCTCTGTTGGTAAGTTAACACCCCACCTTATTCCTTTATCAAGCAGGAGTTCTTGCATGGCAACCGCAACTTCAAAATGAGACTCACCATCACGGTTTTTAGGGTATTCGGCCGCAGAAAGCAAGCTAGGTATTCCTTTTTTTATTTGCCGCGCTCGCTTTGCCACAATCACGGACAGGCGATAGCGTGAATCGGTTAAACCAATAAGTTTGTCAAAACCAGTAGTGCTCATATTTGACCTCCAAGGGTTCAAATTAGATTAAAATTTACTAGAAACATTTTTCTTCATTTTCTGTAGGTTGTCTTTTGGAGTCACTGTGCGTTAGTTAGTAAGGCGATAGGTAGATCCGAGCATACTGTCCTCCTTAAAGGACTTTTTTGAGAGGTTCAGCTTAGCAAGCTAAGATTTTTGGTTTAGTGTCAGTAAGAAAAAGTCAAGTCTTAATTACCAAAAATAATGATGCTGGCTTCCAGTCCTCTTTCTAACGGTTCAACCTTAAAGAAAACCTCATCACCCTTATTTATAGGTCGATTTGATTCTTGAAAGGCTGACTTATGAAAAAACACGTCCTCACTAAGTTCAGCAGCTCAAATAAAACCATAGCCTGTGCTTTTATTAAACCACTTAATTTTTCCAACTAGCATTTTAGATTTGCTTTCCTAACCTTCACTAATGCCTTCTCTCAAGAAAGCGCCAAATAATTTTGAGTTAGGCTTTTGGAATGCTTGGCAGCAATCTGCCAATACGACTTTCAACATTTGATAAGCGTTCCCCTATGCTTGTTTTTTCACGAGGAAATACTGCTTTTTGCTTAACTGTAGGGCTTGAATTAAGGTTACCCATAAAGTCGTCAATTCCAATTAAGTTTGCTTCTAAGGTATAAAGAATTTGTTCATCTACCTCTTCATCAAACTTTCTGGCAAATAAATTGTCACCTGTTTGAAGAAAAGGTAAATCAGCTTCAGTAAAGGTTTTGGGTCTTAGTTTAATATCGCCATCAGGAATCCAAACTATGGCACGTTTATCATCATTTATAAGGTTACCCGCAAATGAACTATTAATTAAAGTGGTTTGGAAGAATGCTTCGTCAGCAATAAGGGTGTTACGATAAAAGTCTTCATATTCTTGTATCTCTGCACTTTGACAAAGGAACTCACAGCAATCTCTCGTCAACATCATCCATTGCCCACCTATATAAGGTGTTGCATCTTTAAGAAAGAATCTGCGATGGCTTAGCACAGGAAAGCCAGCAATATCATCCTCATAATAATTATCAATACGGTTCATCGTGTCAGGTCGTTCTGTTTCTTGATTCGCAAATTTTAAGAAGCTACTGTGACGATTTGAAGCCAAAAAATCATGAATGTAAGCTTGGCTTTTTAGAGGAAAATCTTGACCACTCAGATTAATAAAAAAGTCCCAATTAAGATTCGAATCTAAAAGATATTTCATTCCATCTAATTCAGATTGCACCATACTGTAGCCACCCCAGACAATATTTTCACTTTTAAGGATATGCGCATTAGGATAATCTTTCAAAAAGGACTCGACATTTACTAAGATATCAGGGTCAGCTTTTTTATCGATATGTATTAAGTAATGATTCTCAGGATGATAAATAGCCTGAAACAATCGCTTAAATTGCTCTGGAAATCGGTGTACCATCAAAAAATATGCAATGCTAATTTTTGAGTCTTCGCTAACAAGGCTTCGCAGTCCTTGTAAAGCCTGCGAGTAAAGATGAAATTCATCAATATGACGCCCCTTTTCTGAGTAAGCGCTAGGCTTAAATGAATCTCCAAATAGTCCACTACGCAGATTAAAGTCATCAAAGTGATGTACTTGCAGGTCTCCACTCTCTTGATAAGTTTGTGTTGAGTCTGGCGCCGCATTACTAACTACGGTTTGTAACTGAAGTTCATCTATATAGTGTTCTCGCATGTTTCCTCCTAGAAAACCTTAAGAATGAGGTTTGCGATATCTAAGTCACCCATCTGCTAAACCTGTCCAGATAGGCGTTGCTAATTTTTAGCCAAAAAATAATTTCGTTCTCTTTATGCCTATGTGGCACAAGCTAAGCCTGACAAACCAAGCATTAACAGTAAAAAGCCAACGGTTTCTAAAATAACACCTAACATCATGCGTTCAACATGAGTTGCATCTGCTATCTCAGGATGATTGCGTTTTCTAAAAAACACAATAATGAAAGTCCAGCCGGTAATGACCATCGCAGCCCCAATAAGGTCAAGAAATAAACAAATGATGCTTTTCTCCCATCTAAAGCATTAAGACCAAGGCTCAATACTGCGATTCTTTAACAAAGCTGATCTTAATTACTTGCTTGAAGCAGATTCAAGCAAAGACTTCAGACAAATCATTAAGAACTACCTGATACCAAGCTACTTTAGGATAAACACCACCCAAGCAAAATTTTAAATTGCGTTGTAAAAGTCCGACAAAGAAAAATGCTTTAGCTACCTCACTACAGTTAAGTGAATGTATGAACTTTAGATGAGTATATCATTAGTTAATGCGCTTTAGATGAGTTTTAATAAACTCCTATTCAAAGTTTTTTACAACACAAGATACCCGGGCTAATGCCAGTTAGACCTAGGCTAATACCGTAAGCTTGTAGTTGGGTTGTAAGTATCTCCACGGGGATGCTTAGTGGTTCAAGACTGCCTTACGAGAAGAATCAGATATAAGGAGCTTGAATTTTTGGCTAATTTGTCGAAAGTGATATCAACTATCTTGCAACTTAGTTCTAAAAGCAGTTGGGCTATAGCCTGTTTTTGCTTTAAACTGCCGAGAAAAAAAATAAACATCCTGATAGCCAATTCGTTCTGCAATGTTTTTTACGGATAGGCTTGTTTCAAGCAAAAGATACCTAGCACGACTAACTCGAGCTTGAATAATAAATGCTTGTGGGCCCATGCCAATAGCGTGTTTAAATATACGTGAGAAATGATCGTCACTACAGCCGAGTTGCTCAGCAAATGCAGAAATATCAGGAACCTTTTGTAGATTTTCGGTTATTTGCAGTGTTATATCTAGGATTTGCTGGTACCTTTTGCCATGTGGGCTATTTGGATGCACATCACGTTTTGATAAATTTACGTCAAGATCATGAAGTAAGCTTGTTAGGAGCATCTCTGCGGTTTGCTGTTCTATTTGCTGGTCCGCTTTATTATGGTTTAGATCGGGTTGCAGTAGCTGAATGATTTTGCGAGTGACAGTATTAAAAAATAAATTGTCAGATATTTCAAACCACTCTGGTGGGAGTTGTTGAAACGTTTTTTTTGATAAGCTCTCCCCTTCCTTATTAAAGAGATCAAAGTGAATATAGGTAACGCCAAGGCGGTTGCTTTCATCTTGTTCAGCAAGATAGCTGTTTCCAGGGCGCATCCAGAAGCAGATTCCAGGACGCAAGATGATATCTGCAGTATTTGTTTTCATTAGCCCCGAGCCTGCCCATACATACCAAAGGTCGAAATCGTGCAAACGCCTTGACCAAGCATCATCAAGACTCCAACCATCTTCACATCTAACTCTTCCAGTTAAACCCGTTACTTTAGCTGTTAATGAAGACCAATCAAGATACATTAGTGAATTATACTATATCGGATAAGTACAAATCATATCGCTACAATCTATTGTCAGGCAAGTCCCTATATATGCATAATGTCAGTTAAAGAAAAAACTGATAGTTAGGAGGGCACCAAACAGCATTTTGTTTAAAAGCAAAGCCTATTGCTTGCTTTAAGGAAGTTTTATGGCTTTCTTGTAACTTATTGGAATTACACTAACCCAAACTCTATACAAGCTACGAAAAGATTTTATTTTCTAGAAGCAATTCCTTAAGATTATCTGTTGAATTTCAAAGCTTTTAGTGGAAAGGTAAATTTTTGAGCAGTCCTGCAAACTCTAAAGATCAATCAAAAGATACTGGTCAAGCTAGCGATTATCCCAGTTGGTTATATACTTACGCCTCAACTGTCACACAAGGTATCAATGGCTTAAAAGCCGTTTCTAACGATGACATCCAATCATTTCATGATAGGGGTTATTTGGTTATAAATAATGCCTTTTCTGAGCAAGAAACCCTTGCAGCTTTGCAAGGACTAATTGCTTTAATTGATGGCAAAAATACCGAGTTTAAAGGCATACAATTTGAAAACTCTGTAATTGATAGGCTTGACAGTTTAAGCTCGGAACAAAGACAAGATGCTGTTCGAAAACTCTATAGTTTTGTTAACTATGATAAAGGTCTAAACGACCTTGCTTTCCACCCTGACTTGCTCAAACTCATCGGGCGTATTGCAGGTGAAGAAAAGCTAAACATGTTTCAAGATATGGCTTTATTAAAACCTCCCTTTATTGGTAGGGAAAAACCTTGGCATCAAGATATGGCTTATTTTAATGTCCCGCTTGACACAACTATAGTTGGGGTGTGGGTAGCTTTAGATGAAGTCAGTCCTGAAAACGGCTGTATGATGGTAATTCCAGGTTCACATAAGCAAGGAGCAGTCATTCATTTCAAAAAACGTGATTGGCAAATATGTGATACTGATGTTTACAATGATGGGGCTGTAGCAGTCCCGCTAAATCCAGGAAGCATTTTATTATTCCATGGGCTTATTCATCATGGCACACCTGCGAACTTATCTCCAAAACGCCGACGTGCTGTTCAATTTCATTATCGTGGCGCTAGCATACAATTAAGTGCTGAGGAAGACCGATTGGCTGCGTTTGGTAGTGAAGGTAAAGATGTTTTTTGCTAATTGGCTGTTATAATCATGATTCAATAATTTACGTTTTTGACTAGCTGCTAAAAGACAGCAAGTTTTAGTCACAAAAGCTTTAGTAATGATTAGCAACCATTTAGCTTTTCACAAATCGAATTTAATTATAGGTTTTGCAGTTTTAAATACCGTAAAGCCTTCAAAAAAAGAGTTTTATTTTGATAATTATCAATGAGTTGTTTATTAAGACAAAGGAGGTGAAAAAAAGTTCCATAAAGCTTAAGTACTTAAGGTTTTTACGCATCTTTTCAAAACAACACCACTTTAAAAGGGAGTCAACAAATGAAAAAAATAAAATCTACACTCTATTTAGCATTTTTGCTGGTATTAGGTTTTTCTAGTCTTAGCTTAGCTCAGGTAGAAATACGAATTATGGCTGATATTTTTGATGGAAACCTCATAGTTTTTGAGGAGATCATTGAGCGCTTCGAAGCAGAAAACCCAGACATTATTATTGCTTTTGATAATGTGCCTTATTCAACCATTCTTGAATCACTCCCTTTGCAATTAGAGGCAGGCACAGGACCTGATATTGCTAAAGTCACTAATGTTGCTGGCCTAGCAGAGTTCTACCTTGATATGCGCCCTTACGTTCAAGACGCTGCCTACTGGGACAATAATTTTTCCACAACTATTTCTCTTATGAATCCTGATGGCGGCAATAAAATAAGTGGTTTTTATCAAGACGTCACCGTAACAGGTCCCTTTATTAACCGCACTTTATTTGAGCAAGCAGGCGTAGCTGTACCTAGTGATAGTTCAGATCAAGTCACATGGGAAGAATGGGCAGATGCTGCGCGAGCAGTTGCCTCGGCACTTGATATACCTTACGCAATGGCACTTGATCGAAGTGGCCACCGCTTTGCAGGTCCAGCAATCAGTCAAGGTGCCAAATACTTTAACGAAGAAGGTATACCTTCAGTTAACGATGATGCAGGTATTCGCAAAATGGCTGAACTCATGCTCGAGTGGCATCAAAATGGAACCATGCCTATAGATGTTTGGGCTGGTGGCGACTCATACCGTGATGCACGCGCAGAGTTTATTAATGCACAACTGGTTTTTTACATGTCAGGAAGCTGGCAAGTTGGCAGCTTTACCGAGTCTATTGGTGATGCTTTTGACTGGGAAGCTGTCCCTAATCCTTGCGGACCTGCTGCATGTACAGGAATGCCAGGTGGATCTACTTTTGTAGCTATTGGCAACACGAAACACCCAGAAGAAGTAACTAGATTTATGGAATTTTTTGCATCTGAAGAGATTTACCGTGAATGGGCTGAACGCACTCTTCTTATCCCACAGCATGATGGACTTGTTAACGCTGGGCTTAATTTCAATACTGATTTACCCCAAGCAATGCAGTCGCTTAACATGTTTGCTCAGCAAGGCACAGTTATTGACTCTTTAGGTTATGCATTACTTTCGTATCCTCAAAACAACCTTGTTTTCAACAGTATGCGCGATCGGCTTACCCAAGTCTTTGTGGGCGAGCTGGGCCTTGATGAAGCGCTTGACCGTACTCAGCAAGATATTGATTTGGGTCTTTCAGGCACAACTAACTAACTTAAGCAAATTCTTCGTGCAGGTAGTAAGAGTTCAACACTCTTACTACCGTTTACTATGCCCTAAATAGGAGGTTGCGCTTATTAAACCTGTGAATCCATTGCTTTCTTTTGGCATGAGCATCTTAACTTTTATCATGAATACCATTGGCATAGGCTTTGATGCTCTACAAAAACGCCTAGGTGTTCAAAAGATGGCTTATATATTTGTTTTACCTAACATGCTCTTATTTGCCATTTTTTCTCTTTTACCCATTTTACTTAACTTTTACTATGCCTTTACAGGTGGGGGTAAACCTTTACCAAAAGACCGTTGGTTTGTTGGCGGAGAAAATTTTAATATATTGTCTCAATGCAGTAATTACTTAAACCCCAACTCTTGTACCGTAGATTTGTTCTGGCGGGGTGTAAACAATACTATATTTTATGTTGTGTTTGAAGTAGCAGGTTTACTTTTTTTCTCTATCTTAACAGCACTTATTCTAAACAGAAAGATTGTAGGACGAGGGTTCTTCAGAAGTGTTTTCTTTTACCCTGTTTTACTATCTCCAGTTGTTATAGCACTCCTATGGCGATGGATTTTACAAAAAGAAGGTCTTCTAAATGCAGGTCTAGGCTATATGGGAATCGAGCCTATAAACTTTCTGCTAGAAGTTGGATGGGCTAGATTCTGGACTATTGCGATTGGAATTTGGGCCTATATGGGTTTTTATACCCTTATTGTTTTAGCAGGTTTACAGTCAATTCCGGCAGACATTTACGAAGCTGCTAAAATTGATGGTGCAAATGATTGGGCAGGGTTTCGTCATATTACTCTACCCTTACTTCAACCAACACTGTTAGTAGTCTTCATATTAGCTTTTATTCGCTCGGTGCAAGTTTTTGACCATGTTTTTGTCTTGACTGGTGGTGGCCCAGGCACAGCAACCCAATACATTATGCAATTTATCTATAATGTTGGTTTTTCAACAGATACTAGAAATTATGGATTGGCTGCTGCTGCTTCTATTTGTATTGGTATTGCACTGGCAATTCTAACTGCAATTCAATTAAGGCTCTCTCGAACTTAGCTATGGGAACGGACTCATGACCAACAAATCTATTGCTTTTCTGACACGTACCAAAGGTAAACGACGATTAGACGTTACGGATATTCTAACTTACCTATATTTGTGCTTAGGTACTCTAATTATGTTTACCCCAGTTATCTGGGGAGCGCTTTCTTCATTTAAAACACCTGCCTCGATTACACGATTCCCACCAGATATTTTGCCTTATGCAGAAGAAACCATCGAAGTTGACGGCTTTAGTAAACCCTTAACGCTTTTTGATGTGAGCTTTGAAGATGGTAGTGTTCGGCGCTTGGCTCAAGTGAGACGCATTGGTATTGAAGCACAAATGGTTGATCCAGCAAAACCTGATGAGATTCTCAAAATACCTGTTGGTCAAACTGAACCTGTCTTAGCTTTGAAATTGGCATTTAGCAATTATACAGAACCTCTAGAGCGCTTTCAGTTTCTTACTTTTTTTAGGAATAGTGTCATTGTTACGGTTTCAGCAACCTTAATTACTTTAATTATTAATAGCATGGCAGCATTTGCACTTAGTAAATACCGCTTCCGCGGAAAAACGATTACCCTCGCACTCATTATTGGCACGCTAATGATTCCTGCAACGGTAACGCTTGTACCATCCTTTTTTATCGTAAATGCCTTGGGGTGGGGTAACACGCTAATAGGTATCATTATTCCTACAGTGGCAACACCTACAGGCGTTTTCTTATTACGTCAATATATGCTTAGCCTGCCTGATGAATTGCTTGACGCTGCCCGTATTGATGGGGCCTCTGAATGGCGAATTTACTGGAATATGATTTTGCCTCTTTCAGCTCCAGCTCTCGCGGTACTTGCTATTTTTTCCATTATGTGGCGCTGGAATGACTTTCTTTGGCCGCTCATTGTACTCAATGAAACCGATAAATTCACACTGCAATTAGGGTTAAGAATGTTTCAAAATCAGTTTGATATTCAGTGGCATTTTTTATTAGCAATGACCGTTTTAACATTGCTTCCAATAACGCTAATTTTTGGGTTCTTGCAACGCTTTATAACCACAGGAATTGCAAGTACAGGTATTAAATAATAGCTGGCTCGTTAATTACTTAGACTAATGATTGGGGCGCAGCGCTTTAAGCAAATTTTATATGTCGCCTTTAACGTCATTTTTCAAAACCTAGAATTGTACTTAAAAGTACAATTCTAAAAGTTTATTTGAAATAAATTGGATATGTCCACATGGCATGTTGCCGAAAGTAATTTCGGCATAACCTTTTGAATTAATTGTGAATAGGAGTCTGGTTTAATGGCGCTTGACCCCCATAATCCTTTACCGCTTTACTATCAGTTGTATAGCGTCATAAAAATGAGCATTAGCCGGGCTGAGCTAAAACCCGGCCAAGCCCTACCCTCAGAAAGAAAACTAGCTGAATTACATAACGTCAGCAGGATTACAGTTGTCAAAGCCATAGACCTTTTAGAACGAGAAGACCTCGTTGAAAAACAGCAAGGTCGGGGTACATTTGTCAAAAACCAACGTGAATCAGCAAAACCCATAGCAACACTTGCCTTCTTAGCAGGAGGACTCATTCACCCTTATCACTACAGCATTCAAATGGGAATTGCCAAAGTGGCAGCACAAAAACAGGTTCACCTCAATGTGCTAGCGCACTATCAGACCATTAATCAAAACAGCAGTTATGAACTTGATGAGCTTTCAGCAAGGATTGATGGTTTACTGGTCTACCCCAAAAGCCAAGATGATGCCCGTTTTTACAGAGAACTCACCGAGCGGGGCCTACCCCTAGTCATGATTGACCGCTACCTACCTGACGTTGAAGCAGATAGCGTAGTCTTTGATGAAGAATACGCAAGCTACCAACTAACCCAAGCGCTCATAAGACGCGGACACAAGAAGCTTGCATTTGTTAACTACCGAGAACCTGACGCCAGCTCTTCACGCAACCGATTAGCAGGCTTTGCCAGAGCCTTAAAAAACAATAATCTGAACTTCACAGAAGACAACGTATGGCTCGAGCTTTACGCAAACTACTACCCACTTGAACAAAGCCATAGCCAATCTCACTTGACCAAACTACTGCAAGACAAGCTCGAGACAAGTAAAGTTACCGCTCTCGTTGCTGTTAATCACGATGTAGCTGAGCGACTCTCTCATGATTTGATGCTCATCAATAGCGAGCGTGCCCATCATGCCATTGTTGGAAGTGGCAATTCAGACTACGGTTTAAATGTAGAAGTCACAGCATTTGGTCATAAACATCCAGCAGATTATAGCCCTTTTCATTTCGCCATTGCGATGCAGCCAGGAGAAATTTTAGGCAAGCGTGCCACTGAACTTTTACTTGAGCGCCTGCAAAACAAAACTAGCCCCTTAAACCATGAACGTATTCCTATTGAAGTGCTTTACAGAGAAGGAGGTGAAAAACAAAAAATTTAACTCTCTCTAACTCAACCATTATAAAACCTTAGTTAAAAGGAAAGGAAAACCAATGAAACCAATAAGTCGAAGATCATTTTTAAAACATGTTGCTGCGATGGGCGGCGGAGCTCTTCTTGCAGACAATCTCATTAACTATGCCAGAGCGCAATCTAGTGAGGTCATTACCGTTCGTTATTTAACGCCTTCCTGGGCCTCAACCAAAGACCGTCGAATAGAACGACAAATTGCCTTTAACAGCGTCATCGAGTCATTTAATGATCGCTACGCTGAACAGGGTATACAGGTTCAAGAAATTACTGGAGATGGCAATTCCGTAACCATTACCCAAGAAATGGAAGCAGGAAACATCGACGCTGCCTGGATTAACCATGCTAGCTACCCCAACCATCTCAATGCAGGTCAACTCCTTGATTTAGAACCGTACCTCAACGGTGAAGATGCCGCCTTTTTTGCTTGGGTGACCAGCACCTTACGGGGTGTTAATGGCACACTTTCAGCCCTATGGCATAACACTGATACACCCCTTTACTACTACAATAGCGAAAAAATCCCCAATGCGCCCGCTACTTGGTCTGAAGTAACCGCTATGGCTGAAGCCATAAAAGCTGAAGAACCAAGAGCCTACGGTGTTGCCTACCCAATTGTTGGTTGGCTACAAATGAACGCAGGTCTTTACGAAGCATTAGGCGGAAGCTGGTTTGATGAAAGTGCTGCACCTATTGCGCTTCAAGGCGAAAATCTGGATCGCTGGAAAGAGATGTTTGGCTATTATCTTGATCTCTTAGAACGAGACTTGATGCCTAAATCAACTATTTCCTCTAATCAATCACAAATTTTACCAGACGTATATGCCGGCAGCATCTATAGCTTTGCTGGTAACTCAAATTACCACGATCGTCAACTGCAACCAAATATCCCTGCAGAGGAGTATGCCAAATGGAAAGCAACCCCTCTACCCTATCCAGACGCAGCAGGTGCTGGTAAGTATATGGCAGGTGGCTGGCTAATTGCACCTGTAGCTACAGGTAATGAGGCTAGCGAAGCAGCTGCAGCGGCTTTTACCCTACATGCAACTGGTAACCGCGCTCTACGTGATACCTGCCGTGCAGGTGGCTGGATTCCAACACGCCCAGAAATCATCGCCGACGATCCTTTTTATTCTGGTGACGAGTTTGCACAAGTCACCTTAAAGGCTTTAGAAAGCGGCATCGTCTTACCCTTAAACCCCGTAATGGGCCCAATGCGTGCTTCAATTGAAAATGCCCTTGCAACCATAGCTAGCGGTCAAGCCAGTCTCGATGAAGCTCTTGAAACAGCAGCAAACGAAGTCCAACTCGAGTACGAAACGCAGCAAGGCAGTTAAGACCGCCAAATTCTGTTTTAGGCAGACAAAGCCAGATTTATAAGCCTTTACCAAAAATCGCCGATATCATAGGGAGCGTCGTAAAAAGCGCTCCCCTCACGTTAAAGGATTAAACGAAATCCCAAAGATGACAAAAAATAAACTCGAGTCTTTTCTTGCTAGCCCTTGGACATTTATCCTACCCGGCCTGCTGCTTTATGCTGTCATTGGCCTCTATCCCTTATTTTTCCAATTTTATATTGCGCTTACCGACATGGAAATTGCTACAATCAATCGGGCAAACTTTGTGGGGCTTGCAAACTTTAAAGCACTGGCTCGCGACCCACAGACACTCGAGGTGCTTTATTTTACGCTGATCTTTGTAGCGGTTTCGGTTCCTTTACAGTTTGTTGGCGGCTTTGGCTTAGCATTACTTTTAGATCAACCCTTAAGAGGCAGACTCTTTTATCGCTTGGCCGCCTTAACGCCCTGGGTTATTTCAAGTGTCATTATCGGACTGATGTGGCGGTTACTGATGCATGAAAGTAGCGCGGGCACTCTCAATGCCCTTTTGGGGTTTTTAGGTATTTCTCCTGTTGCATGGTTTTCTGATCCTGAAACCGCTAGGTCTTCTGTGATTTTTGTCAATGTCTGGCGTAGTGTTGCTTACACCATGATCTTTATGCTTGGCGGCTTACAGACGCTACCCAAAG
>CAZWJZ010000038.1:20094-23049 GCA_964634665.1 uncultured bacterium
GTTCTTGAAGCAGCTACTGTAGATGGAGCTAACGCTTGGCAAAAACTCATTCGTGTCAAATTACCCATGCTTAGAACCATTGCAGGTTTAAACTTAATCTATATTTCTATTGCTACCTTTCAGGTAATGGAGACCATTTTAGTACTAACGCAAGGTGGTCCTGGAAGAGCAACCTCAACCTTAGGCTACCGCATGTATGAACTAGCCTTCACAGCTTATAGCCCAGGCTTTTTAGGACGCTCTGCTGCCCTTGGGGTTTTGCTCTTTTTTATTATTTTGGTCTTTGCTTTGATTTATATGCGTGTCTTTTTACTCAGAAAGGACAATACTTAATGGCCAAATCTGTCCATATAAAACGGCAACCTAACAAGCGGAAGTTACGCTTTGCTAAATGGTCGAGCCTTAGCCTTTCTCACCTACTTGGCATAGCAGCTTCCTTGGTCTTTGTCTATCCACTAGTCTGGCTCTTGTCAGCTTCGGTTAAGCCCAACTTTGAAATTTATCGTTCCCCTCTAAAACTCATACCTAGCGAGTTTCAGTTTGATGTTTACAGGGAAATCTTCCAAACAACTCCCGTTCCAAGCTACATGCTAAACAGTACAATCTACGCTGTAGGAAGTCTATTGATTACCTTATTTTTTGCGCTAATCGCTGCTTACGGATTATCCCGCTACGAGTTTCGTGGCAAAAATATCCTGTTGATTTTGATTTTGATTGTGCAACTTTTACCAGGTCTGGTTAGACTTATTCCACTTTATATTTTGTCACAAGCACTTGGGCTTTATGACTCAAGATTTGGCATTACTCTGATTTATGGAGCAATTGCAATTCCATTTGCCATATGGTTTTTGAAAAGTTATTTGGATAGCGTGCCACGCGAGCTAGATGAATCAGCATCAATTGATGGTGCTAGTCGCTTGCGCATTTTATTTCAGATTATTGCACCCACCATTATTCCAGGCATAGCAGCGTTTTCCATCCTTAATTTTATTCAAGGTTGGAACGAATTTCAGTTAGCTTCAGTGCTACTCAGAAATCCTGCTTACCATCCTTTAACGGTTGGTACGTTTAATCTTATTGGTCCTGATGAAGCTGATTTTCGCCTCATTGCTGCTGCTTCGCTTGTTAATATCATTCCAGTATTGCTAGTTTTTTCGGTTTTACAACGCTATCTCGTCTCAGGTTTAGCCTCAGGGAGTGTCAAAGGATGAATACAGATATTTTGATTTATGGCGGAACCGCTGCTGCGGTTGTAGCCGCGGTTCAAGCAAAACGCCTTGGTAAAAGTGTAGTAATTGTTTGTCCAGATAAACACTTGGGCGGCCTAAGCTCTGGCGGACTTGGCTTTACCGATACAGGAAAAACCGAGACGATTGGCGGCATTGCCAGAGAGTTTTTTGAGCGAATCTATGCGTACTACCAACAAGAAGATGCATGGAAGTGGCAACCCAAAGAAACTTATGACAATAAAGGTCAGCAAATCTGGGGTCAAAAAGTTGCCGCTATGAATCACCAAGAAAAAGCAATGTGGGTGTTTGAGCCTCATGTAGCTGAACAGATTTTTGACGACTTTATAAATGAATATGAGATTCCTGTTTATCGTGATGAATGGCTTGTACGGCCTAGTGGTGTAGAAAAAAAAGATAAAAAAATAGTAGCGCTCGGTACCCTTAGTGGCAAACGGTTTACTGCAAAAGTTTTCATAGATGCAAGTTATGAAGGTGACCTCATGGCGGAAGCTGGTGTTTCTTACCATGTTGGGCGTGAGGCAAACAGTATCTATGAAGAAACTTGGAACGGCTCGCAAGTTGCTGTTTATCATCACGAGCACTTTTTTCGTAATGCCATTGACCCTTACCGCATTCCAGGTGATGTTCAGAGCGGTTTGCTACCCCGCATTTCTGACGAAAAACCTGCTAAGCGTGGTGAAGGCGATCACCGAGTTCAAGCCTACTGTTTTAGAATGTGTCTAAGTAAAAACCCTGCTAACCGCGTTCCTTTTCCTAAACCTGAGGGCTATGACCCCTATCAATATGAACTTTTACTACGTGTTTTATCAAAAGGGCGCGCTGATTACTTTGAAAAATTTGACCCTATCCCAAATGCAAAAACTGATACTAATAATCATGGTCCTTTTAGCACTGATAACATAGGTATGAACTATGACTATCCTGAAGGCAGCTACGCAAAGCGTAAAGAAATTTTTGAAGAACACAGAACTTATCAGCAAGGACTTATGTATTTTCTGGCGAATGATCCAAGGTCACCTAATTGGTTGCAGAGTGAAATAAAGCAATGGGGCTTGCCAGCTGATGAATTTGTAGATAACGGTCACTGGTCGCATCAGCTTTATATTCGTGAAGCGAGACGAATGATTGGTAGCTATGTAATGACTGAACACGAAGTTTTAGCAAGACGTAGTGTAACTACTTCTGTAGGTATGGGCTCTTATTCTCTTGACTCACACAATACCTTACGTTACGTAAGCCCTGAAGGATTTGTCCAAAACGAAGGTGACATTCATGCTAGACCACCCAAAGCCTATCAGATTGACTACGGAAGCTTAATCCCTAAAGCATCAGACTGTAGTAACTTATTAGTACCTGTATGCGTATCAAGTTCGCA
Organism: uncultured bacterium; assembly: GCA_964634665.1. Lineage (GTDB taxonomy): Bacteria > Deinococcota > Deinococci > Deinococcales > Trueperaceae > JAHEBB01. The sequence continues at coordinate 22,720 of CAZWJZ010000038.1, forward strand.
TATTGCTTACGGTTCTATCCGTATGGAACCTGTGTTTATGATTTTAGGCCACAGCGCAGCAACCGCCGCAGCTCAAGCGATTGATGAAAGCTGCGCTATCCAAAATATTAATCTCAACACCCTTAGAAAAAAATTAGAAGCGCAAGGGCAACGGCTCGAGTAAGCAAAATGACGCTTTCTTACTTCATATAATCTTGAATTTTAAAGCTCAAACTGAGATTTAGACCTTTTCTACTAAGCATGAACCCTGAGGGGGGTGTTATAAAAGCATTTCCATGCTAAGTGACCGTACAGAAATTACTTCCCTGAATCAAGGCGAGGGCGAATGGT